>CAYPYM010000743.1:0-2003 GCA_964414435.1 uncultured Ignavibacteriales bacterium
CCGGGCATCGATTGTCGTGCTGAATTCATATCAGGAAGGATTCGGGCTGGGGCTGTCGGAGGCGATGATGTGCGGCACCGCCGTGATCGGCACCGATTCGGGTGGTATCCCCGACATCATCGAACACGAACATCGCGGCCTGCTGGTGGAACCGGACAACGCCTCGGCGCTGGCCGGCGCCATCCGGCGGCTGCTCGCCGACGAGCGACTGCGCGAGTCACTGGCCGAGGCCGGCTATATCTACGCCCGCGAACATTACGCCGCCCGGCCGCTGGCCGAGCGGTATGCGCAAATTCTTCATGAAGCGGTGAAGCGATAGCGGCTATCGCAAAAGGACCATCGGCAGCGTACGACTGCTCCCCTTCGACTCCAGCCGGTAGTAATAGACCCCCGAAGCGACCTGACCTCCGGCGGAATTCTCCCCGCGCCAGATCACCTCGACCAGCCCGTTGTCCGTTCCGTCGAACGACGTCACCGTCTGCCCGAGCGTATTCAGAATCGTCAGCGTCCAGCGGCTGCGCTCCGGAAGCCGGAAAGAAATCACCGTCTCGGGGTTGAATGGATTCGGATAATTCTGATTCAACTCGAACCGGTCGGGCAGTCCGTCGGATACCGTAGTCGCGATCCGCTGTCCGTGGGCGTCGTAGATCTCCGCCGACGCTATCTCCACGTCGTCGCGACCCAGCCGAAGCAAATCGTGCCGACCCGACGGCAGAACATCCGAGCCGGTCACATCGGCCAGCAGCGCGGTCGTGGTGTCGCCGATCCGTCCGCAGGCGAGATCGGCCACCAGCGGCTGGGCTTCGACAAACGCACCATCCTTCGAGAGCAGGCGCAGATATGCAACCCCGATCGGTTCCTCGCTGGTCAGCGACAGGGTCGTCCCCGCCTCGGTCGTGGACACCGCCACGGTAGCGCGAGTCATGTTCGGATCGGTCTTGGGAACAGGGAGTTCATCGCCGCTGATGATATCGATCAGGTAGGCGAAGTCGGCCGAGGTGAGGGCAATACCGTCGCCGTTGACATCCGTTTCGGCAATCTGGGCCGCTACGTCTATTTCAAACGCCGCCACGCCGTAGAGCAGGTAGTTGGCGAAGACAACGGCATCGGCGCTCTCATAACGGAACCAGTTGAGGTTGATGTCGCCCCGGTCGCTGAGCGACTTGTCCACGCAGATCCGGTCGAACCCGCCGTTTTCATAGGTGAGGTCATAGACGACCGATGTCCCGACACCATCGCAGGAGTCCGGGGGAAGGCCTGACCCGGGAAACGGCAGCTCGCCCGCCGCGATCGGCCCCAGCCCTGCATCGAGCAATTCACCCGCCCCGTGAGCCGTCGCTCCGGCGGCGTCGGTGATAGTGTTGTCGGAGCAGTCGCGCCAATGGAAGCGAACCGGAATATATTCACATTCGAAATCGCGAAGATTGGTGTTGAGGAAATTCAGCCGCGCCAGTTCCACGGTGTCGTCGGGACCGTAACACGATGCGACGCTCCCATCGGCCGATCCCACTCCCGTGATCGTGATCAGGTGTGACCGACTTCGCGGATTAAGAACCGGTACGGAATCATCTATGACCCGATAATTGAAATACTCCCAGCCGCAATCTTCAAGCATCCGCCCCGGATCGACACTCACGAGGGCCGCCGCCGAGGGATTGACCTCAAGTACGAAATCAAACCGAACGGGCAAAAACCCGAGCGAGTCGGCCGTCACGGTCATCGTGGACGGCCACCCGGGTACGGCGTAGTGGACATGTTCGATTGTCAGCCGCCCGGCCATGCTGCCGGAGCCGGCGAGCGCAACAATGACAGCCGCCCGCAGGGTCAGTTTGACACAAAAACGCATACAGGTTCCCCCGTGGAGAAAGTAATGGTCGGCGGTCGGGCTAGAACTACCTAAAGATAGCAACAACCGTCCATGAAACAAGGAAATTCCGGCGTGCCTCAGGCAGCGTGGACCGTGGCGGGATATGATCCGAGCACCTTCAAGAAACTGGTCAGTT
>CAYPYM010000744.1:0-2000 GCA_964414435.1 uncultured Ignavibacteriales bacterium
TGCTGGAGGGGGACTCGTTGCTCGACCTGCTCGCCGACGGTCTCCAGGATTCCACTCTGAAGGGACAGCAGGTATATGATCTCGTGGCGAAAATCGAACAGGTGAAGCAGAAACACATGCAGGTGACCGACGGCTTCCTGTCCGCGGTGCGGGGGATCCTCACGCCCGAGCAGTACGGCCGAATGGTCGTTTTCCAGGAACGCTTTGAATTCGAATTGCTCAACTCGATCCGTTCGTTCCGCGAACGTCGCGGCCGTATGCACGGCCCGATGAAGGGGATCGGCGGGGAAAATCGGCCGCCCGACGATGACGGCGGCTACTAACATTGTCCATGCGCACGAAGAGAATAGACAAAAGGAGTAACTCATGAAAAAGGTACTAGCACTTGCCACCGCCGTGCTGCTTGTCGCAGCCGTGGTCTGGGCCCAGCCGCCGGCACCGGCCGATCCGCCGGATGCTCCGGCCGCCCCCGCCGCTCCGGCCTGCCCACAGGCACCCGGAATGGGCATGGGAATGGGAATGGGCATGGGTATGCACGGCATGCAGGGGATGGGCATGCGTGGCGGACGCGGTATGAACGGCCGCATGGGCCGCATGGGTGGCATGCGCGGCATGGGACGGCGCGGTAACATGGCCGGCCCGATGCTGCTCGCTCACGCCGAGGAACTCGGCCTGTCAGAGCAGCAGATCGACCAGATCAAAAGCATGCAGGAAGCCCACCGGCTCGATATGATCGATGCCCGCGCCCAAATGGAAAAGGCCCAGGTCCGGCTTCAGGCGCTGATGCGCGACCAGGACGCCAAGGACCAGGATGTACTCAAGGCGATCGATGAGGCCGCCCAGTTCCGAGCCGAGATCGCCAAGAAGCGCTATCTCAATCGCCAGGAATGCCTCTCGGTCCTGACCCAGGACCAGCAGAACAAACTCCAGCAACTCAGGGAAGACCGGCAGCAGGATCGGCGTCAAATGCGCATGGACCGTCCGAACCAGCGCCAGAATTTCCGTGATCGTCGCTTTAACTCCAGCGGGCAATAGCCCGGTGGGTTTACAGGAGCCTTTGTAAGTGAGGCGAGCGCCGGCAGGTCAAACGATCTGCCGGTGTTTTTTTCTCCGAGACCGTACTTTGTGATCCTATTAACCTATTGTAAAATATCGACTTATCGCTTACGTCTGCCAAAATGGCGGAAAAACTGGCAGATTGCCCTTGACAGCCCCCGGCCCGCCGTCGCACCTTTCCCCCATGGATTACACTCGCGACCAGATTCTCGCCTTCATCCGCGAGAAATCGGACCACCCGATGAAGATGAAAGAGATGGCCAAGGCCCTCTCGATCCCCAACCGTGACTACCCCGAATTTCGCAACATCGTCAAATCCCTCATGCAATCGGGCGAACTGGTCAAACTCAAACGGGGACGGATCGGCCTCGCCCGCGAAATGAACCTCGTGGTCGGCACGATCTCGATCACCCGCGGCGGCACCGGGTTCGTCGCCCGCGACGACTCCGCCGACAAGGAAGACATCCTCATCCCGACCGGCGCGCTCGGGACCGCCCTCGACGGCGACAAAGTGATGGTGCGCGACACCGGTACCTCGGGCGACCGTCGCACCGGCGCGGTCGTACGCATCGTCGAACGGGCCGACCGGAACATTGTCGGGGTCTTTCACCGGGGGAAATACTTCTCGTACGTCACGCCCGACAACCCGCGCATCCACCGCGATATCTACGTGCCGATCGCCCACAGCGAGAACGCCCGCGACGGTGAGAAAGTCGTCTGCCGCCTGACTCTCTGGGACGATCCGCATATCAACCCCGAGGGCGAAGTGACCGAGCTGATCGGTTTTCCCGGCGAGCCGGGGGTCGACATGCTCACGGTCATCAAAACGTTCAACCTTCCCGAGGAATTCCCGGTCGAGGTTCTCGACGAAGCCGAGCGAGCCTCGGCGCGGCTCGAGAACTTTGATGAACTGGACCGGGTCGACCTGACCAAAGAGTGCATCT
>CAYPYM010000745.1:0-1999 GCA_964414435.1 uncultured Ignavibacteriales bacterium
GACATTGCCGTGGCGACCCACGCAACACGGCGCCGGTGATCCTCCGGCCGTCAGGGTCAGAAGCGAGGAACCATCGGCGGCAACCAGGATCGTATCGAGGAAATCGATGTCGTAGACATATCCGGGTGTCTCAAAGGTGTCGACCGGCAGCGGATTTATCGGATCGGCTACATTCAAGACTACGACACTGTAGCTGCCGCGCCCAACATACAGCAGGGTATCACGGAGCGTCAGCGTCTTCGCCGCGGAGATGTTGCCATAGTCAAGCAGCAGTGACGGTGCGCTCGGATCGGAGATGTCGACTACGGCCAGGCTGCCTTTCGAGAGGAATGCGACCGAGTCTCGCACGGCAATATCGAAAACCATTCCGAGGGTGTTTTCCTGTCCGATGATGACGGGATTGTAGGGATCGGCGGCGTTGATGATCTGAAGGCCCTGCCGGTAGTCCGCGACATAGACCAGGGTATCCCGAACAACGAGCTTCTTGGCCATGTCGGGGGTATCACAGGATCCAAGGACGGCCGGATGGGCGGGATCGGACAGGTCACAGACCGCCACGCCGGTTCCTCCCATGGCAACATAAGCCAGTGTTCCATCGATTTCAATGTCCTCACCGACACCGCCGACGGCCACCGCCCCGATAGAATCGGGGTGCGAGGGATCACTCAAATCGAGAATCTGCAGGACGTCTCTCACGGCGATCGCATCATTTCCAAATGCCGCAACGGCGTTGGCGTGGTAAGGAGCCGGCCAGGCACCCACCTCCTCCGGCACCCGGGGATTGGAAAGATCGACGATTTGAACGCCGCCCGCTCCGTGCGCTATGGCACCCAGGTTGCCGAGCAGACAGACGTCGAGGACGCTTCCGGCGGGCGTGGCGTATTCGTCCACTTTGGCCGGTGCGGTTGGATCGGAGATATCGAGCACAAAGAAGCCGCTGCCGAACTGCGGTTCGGTCTCCTTGGCTTTGTGAAGCAGATATGCGGTCTGGCCGACCGCACACACCCGCGGACATTCCGGCTCGACCATGTACGCCCCGAGCGAATCCGTCGCGTACGGTTCAGAGATGTCATACACCACCATGCCGCCGTACGATTGGAGTGCCAGGAGCAACAGCGTATCGGTCAGGCAGAGACTCAGCGGATTCAGGTAATCAATCGATCCGCCGCCGACTCCAACCGGCGACGCCGGATCGGTGATATCGGCGATCCGGAAACCGTAATAGTAGTCTGCCAGATAGGCGTAGTTGCCGCGGACAGTGATATCGCGCATGTAGTCAAGACTGCTGCCGACATGGCTCAGCAGATGCGGCGCGGTCAAGTCACCTATACCCGCTATCTGCAGGCCATGAGTGCCGCTGATGTACCAGGAGTCACCGGCGATATACGCCAGCGTGTCGCGAAGGAAAACGGCCTGAGCCGGTGCGGGCGGTCCGAACGAACTGACGACAGTCGGGTTGGCCGGGTCCGCGACGTTGACGAAAACGACGCCGCCACTGCCGACCACGGCCGCCACCGTATCGAGCACGAAGATGTCCCGGCCGTAATTTGCGGCTGTGGTACTGCCGACCAGCATCGGCGCTGTTGGGTAACTGACATCATAAATGAGCAGATCGTTGACGGCGGCGGTGACATAAAGCAGGTTGCCGACCTTGTACGATGCCCACGCACCCCCGGTGAAAGTGCGGGACAACAGGTGGATCGCACCCGGCGTGGAGAGATCCAGGATAACCACACCGTCGCCAGTCGTGACGTACGCCAGGCCATCCTCGACCAGGAAGTCGTTGTACGAATTCCACAGGCAGCTACCGAGGATAGAAACTTCGCTGCTTCGATCATTCGAACCGGCAATCGCAGCGGACCAGGAAACTATGACAATGGTCAGAATAGACCAGGCGAAGTGCTTCATAAACCCTCCCCACCGAAGACTGTGCTTGTACTCAGGAGACCTGCACGCCAGGGTCAGAGCCTGACTAAGAAATAATATACTCGCGTATCCC
>CAYPYM010000746.1:0-1986 GCA_964414435.1 uncultured Ignavibacteriales bacterium
AAAACGCCCGAACAACGCCAGCAGGCACAGCGCGCTATGACGGTCGCCCGGCAGGCGGAACAACTCGTGCCGGTGATCGCCGGCCGAGCCGGCGTGGTGGTCGCGAAGATGGCGAGCGCCGGCCAGACGGTCACGGCCGACACGGAACTGCTGGAACTGGTCGATCTGTCCACGCTTGACTTTGTGGCCTCGGTGCCGCTGGCCGATCTTGCCGAGGTCAAACCGGGGCAGACCGCCCGCATTTCGTTTCCGTCGCTCCCCGACCGGGACTTCACCGCGCAGGTAGCTGCGGTGAGCGCCGAATCAAACCAGGGTAGTCAGACCGCCCCGGTGCGACTTCGATTCACCGACTCACCGCCAGACAGGCAAGCGCTCCTTCGTGTGGGCATGATGGGAACCGCCGCGATTGCGGTCGGCGAGCACCCCGACGTACTGGTGGTGCCGTCGAAAGCGCTGCTCCGTGACGACCTCACCGATACCTACACGCTCTACACGGTCGGCCCCGATTCGCTGGCGCATCAGGTGCCGGTGGCGGTGGGAGTGACGGCCGATTCGCTCGCCGAGGTTTCCGCACCGACACTCCGTGCCGGCAGCGAAGTGATTGTCGACGGCAACTATGAAGTCAGCGACTCGACGCGCGTCACCGTGACGTCGGGAGGAAACTGATGAATCCGTTCAGCTATGCCCGTCGCCACCGCAAGGCGGTGTTGTTTCTCATGGCCGGGCTGCTGGTCGCGGGGATCGGCGTTACCCGGCTGATGCCCGTCTCGCTCTTTCCTGATATCACGTTCCCCCGAATCGTGATTCTCGCGGACAACGGCGAGCAGCCGGCCGAGCGGATGATGATCGAGGTGACCAAACCGATCGAGGATGTCGCCAGCTCGGTACCGGGAGTCGAGGTGGTCCGCTCGATCACGGGCCGTGGGTCGACCGAAATTTCGCTCGGCCTCAACTGGCACGTGAATGTCGAGGAGGCGTTGCAGACCCTTCAAAACCGGATCGCCGACATGCGTACCACGCTCCCGCCCGAGGCATCGATCGAAGTCGAGCGCATGAGTGTTTCCGTTTTCCCGATCCTCGGTTACAGCCTGACCTCCGACAGCGTCAACGCGGTCGCCCTGCGCGATATCGCCATGTATCAGATTCGCCCGGCTATCACCCGGGTGGCGGGTGTGGCCCGGGTCGAGGTGGTCGGCGGTGAAACGCGCGAATTCCATATCGTCGTTTCACCGCAGAAACTGGCCGCCTACCATCTCGATATCCGCGACGTCACCGCGGCGCTGAGCAACGCCAACACCATTGCTTCGTCGGGGCTGGTCGAAAACAACTATCACCTCTATCTTTCACTCGTTTCCGGTCTTTTGACCTCGCGCGAAGACATCGGCCGGGTCGTTATCGCCACCCGTGACGGTGTACCGATTTCGGTTGACGACGTCGCGACGGTCGAGGCCTCGATCGAACCGCAGTATATCCGCACTACCGCCGACGGCAAACCGGCCGTGCTTATCAGTGTCGTCAAGCAGCCGACCGGAAGCACGGTGGCGATCGGCGACGCCGTGCGAAAGACGGTCGCCTCGCTCAAGCTCCCGCACGGCGTGACGTTTGCCAACTGGTACGATCAGGGTGATTTTATCAGTCGGTCTATCGCCGGCACGCGCGACAGCATTATCGTGGGGATAGTGCTCTCGATGTTCGTCCTGCTGCTGTTCCTTCGAAGCTGGCGGATCAGTCTCGTGATGATGATCGTGGTGCCGGCCACAATCGCGGTGACTCTGCTCCTGCTGAAAGTGATCGGGCAGACGATCAACATCATGACCCTGGGCGGTGTCGCGGCTGCGGTCGGGCTCATCATCGACGACTCGATCGTAGTAATTGAAAATATCTTCGTGCAGCTCGGGCGCAACCGGGAGAACGCGCGGTCACTGCGGGATCGTATTCTCGCCGCCGCCGGCTACTCGATCCACGGTCTTTTCCCGGCTATTGTCG
>CAYPYM010000747.1:0-1985 GCA_964414435.1 uncultured Ignavibacteriales bacterium
AGGTTGATCTCGTCGCCGACTGCCAGACCGGTCGGGCTGCCAGTAACAGCGTTGATTTCGATTCGTGAGACGGCAGCAACGTTGCCGGGGGCGCTGGCGAGGTTCCACGTATCGGTTGCCGCGCTCCGACTCGTCGTGTTGCCTTCGTGCCCGAAGAAGTCCGGGTTCTCACGTGCGGCATACAGGAAGGCTGCCTTCTCCAGCTGGCTGATGTAGAAGTACAGCTGGGTCGCACTGATGAGACTGCTGTTGTTCAGATTGCTACGGGCAATCGCCGCATCAATGATATTCTGTACAGTCGTAGACATTAGAGCCCCAGCTGCTGCTCAACCCACTCGGATTCCGTGAGCTGGTCGTCGCGCCCACGGCGTGTGCCAGCGGGCTGGTGGAACTTGTAGGCGATCCAGCGCAGGCTGTTGAAGGCGTCCTGACGGGCCGTGGCTGCCATCTGGAGGCGCGTGGGATCGACACCGGGGGTAGAGACCAGGATCATCAGGTAGACGGCGCTGATGAGCGCCTCGCGCGCCATGTCGGGTGCCGCGAGGGTACTTGAGAGGGTCGTCAGGCTCGCTGGATCTGGCACGTAGCTGTACTTGATGACGTGGCTGGAGCCTTCGTCGAACCAGACACGGCTGTCGCTGGTCTGCCAGCGCTTGCGCTGTGGGTCGAGTGGATAGAAGACTCCCTGGTCACCGACGAGCCGAAGCGTGCCAGCCGGGTCGCGCGGTGGCGCGTCCTGGCTTTGGCGCTGGACGAGCGTGATTGGCGTGTAGACGTTGTCGGTGTCTACGTGCGTGAAGTCACGGTAGTGGATGCCAGCCGTGAGGGTGTAGCCGGACTTGTTGGAAGCCAGCGTGACATTCGCTGTGCCATCGACGCTGGCAAGGAGGTCCGGCGCGGACTGAACGAAGAGCTGCACGATCATGCTGTTCTGAAGGCTGAGTTCAGAAAGCAGCATAGCCTTAGAGATCTTCTGGCGTCCTGTGATGCCGAAGGCTCGGGTGATGGCCGCGTCGATGATCGAGCTAGCTGTGAGACTCATTCAGTTACCTCGTACTCCTGGACGAATTCACGCCATGTCTCGGCATCCTTCTTGAGATCAGCGTGGCTCGTGTTGAAGTGTCTGGCCATAATCATGGCCTTGCGGAACTTGCGCTCGCAGACCTTGCAGCCGAAGAGCTTCATCGGCTCCTTGGTTGGCGTCTGTGCCGGAGCTGTGAGTTCGGGTGCATGTGCGCGCTCCAGGCCCATCTCGCGGACCTGTCCTGGTCCCTGCCATCCTAGCAATACCATTGTCGTCTCCTATCGTGTGCGCCAACGCCAACCGGAGTTGGCATGTGGACCGACGAGAAGTCGGTCGTGGTTCCTGTAGTAGTTCGCGCCGTCGGCAAAGAGCGTACGACGATCATGCTGGGCGCGAGCGATCTTTTGGTCGTTCGGGTCCTCGATGTAATTCTCGTAGAAGCGCCTGTCTCGCCAGGTATCTGCCATCTGAAGACCGATCACAAGAGCACGGTCGGCTGGGGCGAAGTTGCCATCGGCTGTCTCGTAGACTTGCAGATAGCGCATCCAGCAGTTCGCGTCCGGGTTCCAGCGATCCTTCTTATTTCGCTTGAGAGGTCGGCCAGGATGTGAGGTGTCTGTGAGTTCTACCCAGATCTCCCAGCGGGCGTCATAGAGAAGGCTTCCGAAGACGTCTGGATGGGGTGTACCGTAGCGTGAGTTCCAGACCATGAAGACTCGCGGCCACATCTCGTCGAGATCGTGCTGGATCTGATCGGAGATGGTTGGCGCGGGCTGGGTTAGTAGAGTGATCACTTGCCCTCCAGGAGTGACATGATATATTTATGGCGGAGATCACGGAGTTTGCCCATCGCCTCACCATTGGCAGCTACTACCTCTCGGCGTCCTGTCCACGGATTAGGCATATCGCTAAGGACAAGACGCCGCGCCGGTGAGTTGTTCGCGTCGATCAGAGCACGCAT
>CAYPYM010000748.1:0-1985 GCA_964414435.1 uncultured Ignavibacteriales bacterium
ACGGACCTGCAATTCCCGCACCACGAGAACGAGATTGCCCAGTCCGAGGCGGCCTTCGGCAAGAAGCCCTGGGTCAAGTATTGGGTGCATGTCGCTTTCATAACTACCAAGGATGAGAAGATGAGCAAGTCGCTCAAGAACTACGTCGGGCTGCAGAAGCTGCTGGACAGCTTCCCGCCGGAGGTCGTGCGCTACTACCTGCTGTCGGCCCACTACCGGACGCAGCTGGACTTCGGGTGGGACAAGCTGAAGAAGGCGCAGGAGCAGTGGCGGAAGGTGGCCCGCGCCTGGCTGGACGTCCTGCAGCGCAAGGAGCGGGGCATTTACGGCGGGGACGACATACGCGGGGAGTTGAAAAAAGAGTTCGATGGCGCGGTGCGCGCGCTTGAGGACGACCTGTCAACGCCCGAGGCTTACGCCAAAATCAATTTCCTGGCCTCGCTGGTCCTGTCGAACGACCCGGACGAGAAGTCCGTCAAAGCCGCTTACGAGGCGTTCCGGGCGTTGGACGGCATTTTCGCGTTCCTGCCGCAGAAGTCCTGGACGAACAAGGAACTGCGGCTGGCCGAGGAGATGGCAGCGCTGCGCGAGGAGCTTCGCAAGCGCGGGGACTTCGGCCTGAGCGACCAGATAAGGGAGCGGCTCCAGGAAGACGGCATAAGTATGGCCGACACCAAGAGCGGCCCCGAGGTCAAGTTCGACCCAGACTAGTTCCCGGCGAGCTTGGCGTCCCTGAACTCGACGAAGTCGTCGGCTGCCTTCGCGTTGACCTTTCTCAGCGAGTCGACGACCATGACGGACAGCCGCCGTGCGTCCACCACGGGCGCGCCGCCCAGCTGGGACAAGACGTCCTGCACGACCTGCTCGGCCTCCCCGTCCGTCGCGCCTGACCTGACAAGTCCGCGCTTCATCTTCGCCCCGTCGAATTCCTCGAGTTTCCCGTCACGCTTCTCCACTTTCATCCCACGCCCAGGCGTGGCTGGATAAATACGTAACGCAAATTCAACCGCCAGGAAGGGGATTCGAACCCCTGATCCCAGAGGGAACTAGCTTTCCAGGCTAGCGCCTTACCACTCGGCCATCCTGGCGCCCAAGCGAGGGGTCTGTGTCCCCTCTCAGAAAAGACAGCACATTAGCAGTTTTTAAGCCCTTTCAAGCTCACTGCCCTTCGTGCTCCGAGCCGTATTTCAAGGAAAACTCCAGCAGGCCTATTGCTTCGCGCCTTTCCCTCATGCTCGATTTGTTGTCGCAAAGTGTTTCCAGCGCTTCCTTTGCTCCTGGACTGGTCAGGTTGCCGTATTCCTTGAGCTTTTCGGGAGTGGTGCAGTCCTTGACCAGGTCCTCGGCATACTCCTCCAAGGTCCTGTCGCCCAGTATTTCCTTCAGCTTCCTTCCGTAATGGTTGCTTGCCGAAACCATGAAACTGCTTGGTGCACCTGATTATATTGCTGTGCACGAGCGCCCCGGGCAGGATTCGGACCTGCGACCGCCTGGTTAACAGCCAGGTGCTCTGCCGCTGAGCTACCGGGGCCGGCCAGATGCTTGGCAGTAGTTTCTTAAAAGCTTCACCGGGGCAATGCTTATATAGGAATGTAAAGTGTATTTTACATAGGTGATGACATGGACGCGAAAAAGTTCCGGTATGCGATGGCACTCGTGGGCGCCCTGATGGGCGCTTCGATAGGCTTCGCCGTGGCCGCGAATAACGCGATAGTCCCGGTGGTGGCGGGTGTGCTGGGCGCAGCCGCCGCATGGTTCCTCAAGAAGAGGGTCAACGTGCCGGTGGAGGACGAGCGGACGTATGACATCGGCGGGAAGGCCGCGAGGGCGGCGTTCAGCGTGTTCGGCGTGGCCGCCGCCATACTCGGCGCGTCGCTTGTCGCCCTCCGCGACAGCGGCCCCGTCTACTATGTGGCCGGGCTAACGCTTGAGTTCTCGGTGTGCGCCCTGCTGCTCCTTTACACAGGGGCATTCCATTACTACCG
>CAYPYM010000749.1:0-1985 GCA_964414435.1 uncultured Ignavibacteriales bacterium
TCTCCTGCCCCTATAAACAAGAGATGTTATGGTAGCACCTGGTACCCAGTGAAAATTGAAGCTTTTTCTGCAGTTTGGGCAAGTTAACCGTGACACATAATGCGGACCATATCTTGGAAGCAAAACAAAAAGCACAATAAAACCTATTGCAATGACCAGGAAAAGAATTGAGAGGAAATCAAACGTCATGAGTTTTCCTGTGCTAAAAGTATAATGTTGATTAATTAATGTTTAGGGCTACTTTAATATGAAAAGATGGTTTAAACTTTTTTTACATAGCTAAAAGCTTCTTCTAAATTCTGGAAGCCATATTTTACTTGGCTAAAATCTTTTTTGAGGGCTAGAACGTCAACTTTAACCTCGGCAGGTTTGCGTTTGCTCTTAATTACTTCAAGCATTAGGTCACAGAGTTGTTTGATGTCGCCTTCGAGAAATCCCCGTCTTGTTATATCTTGAAATCCAATCCTTAGTCCAGAAGGGTCGTCTTTGCTGCTTTGGTCATCATAGGGAAGTAGGTTCTTGTTTAGAATTATGTTTGCATCTTCGAGGTCTTGGGCGATTTTTTTGCCTGCGCCATAGTTGCGGATGTCTACCGCGATTTGATGAGATTTTGTGAACCCCTTCTTTTCAGCGAGGACTTTAATGCCGTTTTCGTATAGGTATTGTCCAGCCTTTTGAGCGTTTTTTATTGTCTGTCTAGCTAATTGGGCGCCGAAAACCTTCATTTCTAAGGCGGCTACGCTGAGAGCTGGCAACCTGCCAAGATGCGTGTTTGAAGCGCTAAGTGGGAAAATTGCAAATTGAATCTTTTTTACTGCCTTCTCCTTTGCTAGAGTGGTTGGACTCCCTATAACAACGCCGCCTTGAGGACCTGGAAAAGTCTTGTGAGTTGATGAGGTGATAAAGTCTGCACCTTCGCGGAGAGGGTCTTGGAATTGTCCGCCTGCAATTAAGCCTAGTACATGTGAGGCGTCGTAGGCCACGTACGCTCCAACTTCATTACATACTTCTTTCAGTTCTTTTATTGGGTGTGGGAACAAAAAGAGGCTACCGCCAAATGTAACGATGCCGGGTTTGGCAGCGCGTATAACGTAGGCGGATTTTTCGGGGTCAATGTTAAATTCATCTATGTTGTAAACATGGTTTATATTATCTAAGCCTAATATATTGCCTGCTAAACCAGTGTAATCATGACTTATGTGGGCGCCACAGCTCAAGGGTGTGACGACCATTTTGTTGTTTTTGGAAGCTAACGATAAACCTTTGAATGTTGCGAGGTTCGCGTGAGTACCTGAAACTAAACGTACGTCTGCCCAAGTGGTATTAAACAGGCTCTTTATGATATCGGTCGCGAAGTCCTCAATTTGGGACATGTACTTTTGTCCTTGGTAGTAGCGTTTTTTGACGTGCCCTTGGGCGTCGTTTTCTCCTTCAGCGTAGCGGCATGCGAGGTCGTGTGAGAGGTCGAGCATTTGGTTAACGGCGGGCGATTTGAGTCCTTCGCTGGCAATCATATTTATGCATTCTTTGTCTCGGTACTGTTCATGTTTTCGTGTTGCGTCTACTATTTCTGCAACTAAATCTGGCAAATCTTTCATTTTTTTGTTTCTCTCCTGCGCTGAATCATCAACGGAATTAGGCTTTGCAGTATTTAGCCATTACTGGATCGGGCTAAGGTGCAAAGGTTATGATCTGTTAAGGTTTGATGAATGTTGTTTTTTAGGTATGCCTAAACATTTATTAGTTCAGCTTACCGCATTTAGGTATACCTAAAAAATAGGTGGGAACAAATGGCACAGAGTTCAACTCAAGATTACCTCAAAGCCCTCTATGGCCAATCCAGAAACGGAGACGTCGTCAGCACCACGGAAATATCACGCCAATTAAACGTGGCTCCAGCCAGCGTAACAGAAATGCTCAAAAAACTATCAGAAGACGGCTACGTAAAGTATTCACCTTATCACGGCAGCACCCTCACCGAAAAA
>CAYPYM010000750.1:0-1981 GCA_964414435.1 uncultured Ignavibacteriales bacterium
CCGGGACCTGCCGTTCCGTTTCAACCAGTGGTGCACGGTCTACCGCCACGAGACGAAGATGACCAAGCCGTTCATACGCGGCCGCGAGTTCCTGTGGACGGAGACGCACACGGCCTTCGCGACGCGGGAGGAGGCCGAGGAGGAGACACGCTGGGCGCTGGACGCATATGCGGACTTCATCGAGTCGTTCCTCGCCCTGCCGGTCGTCAGGGGGCGGAAGACGGAAAGCGACAAGTTCGCGGGCGCCGAGTACACGCTGGCGGTCGAGTCACTGATGCCCGACGGCAAGGCGCTGCAGGCGGGGACGTCGCACCTGCTCAGCCAGGAGTTCTCCAGGGCATACGGCGTGAAGTTCCTGGACGCGGGCGAGGAATGGCAGTTCGCATGGCTCAACAGCTACGGGCTGTCGACCCGGCTGATAGGCGGGCTGATAATGGTCCACGGGGACGACAGGGGCGCAGGCCTGCCGCCCAGGGTCGCACCTGTCCAAGTGGTGGTCGTGCCGATAAGGGCCGAAGACTCGGCAGAAGTGCTGCAGGCCTGCCGCCGCGCCGCCGGCGAGCTCAAGAGCTTCGGGCTGCGGGTGGAGCTGGACGAAAGGGAAGGCTACACGCCAGGATGGAAGTTCAACGACTGGGAGATGCGGGGCGTGCCGCTCCGCGTCGAGGTGGGGCCGAAGGACGTGGAGAGCGGCTCCGTGGTCACGGTCAGGCGGGACACGGGGGAAAAGGGCAGGCTGGGAATGGACGGGCTGGGCAAGGTGCCCGAACTGCTTGAAGCGATGCAGCGGGAGATGCTGGCAAGGGCAAGGGAAGCCCAGGAGGCGCGGACCGTCAGGACCGACAAGCTTGAGGAGCTGCGCAAGGCAATGGACGGGAACAAGTGGGCCCTGGTCCCTCACTGCGGCGAGGCTGCATGCGAGGAAGACCTGGCCGGAAAAGTGGACGGCGGGCCGCGCGTCATCCCGCTTGACCAAAAGCCGGCCGGTGGTAAGTGCATAAACTGCGACCGGAAAGCTGCATACCTGCTCTACTGGGGCCGCTCCTACTAGTCCTCTGAGCCCTCTACGCCCAGGCAGGTCACGACGAGCCAGTTGCGGTCGATACCGTAGATTTCCCGCCCGGTGGAACCGCACTGGACCTTCAGGCGCCTGACAAGCTTCTCCTTGTCCGGCCCTATCAGGTCCCTGACGTCCAGGAAAACGATGTCGGAGCGCTTCAGCTCTTCACGGAGCTCCTCCGCGGCGTCCGGGTCTTTCGCGCGGGCAATGTGGACGGTCAGCTCCTTCTTCTGGGACGGGCGGCCGACGTCAGGGATTGTCACATCCTCACTGGGAAACAACGACCGGAACCAGCGGGTGAACCCCTCAAGCATAGAAGGAAAGGATAAAATACTTTAAAACAGTTAGTGGTCCGTGGAAATCCATGAGAAACTCGAAGCGCGGAAGGAAGCGCGGAGGCTGGTCCAGGAGTTCTTCGAGCCCAAGCGGAAAAAGCTCGCCGCCCTGCCAGACAGGACGATTGGCAGCAGGATGCTGGCGGAGCTGAACGGGATTGCGCGCGACGCGGAGCACAGGGCGATGGACCTGGCAGAGAATGGGAAGGGCTGGGGGGAAGCGCGGGGCAGGGCCGAGAAGGAGCTGGACAAGCTGAAGAAGGACTACGAGGAGCTGCTGGGAGGGAATGACCCAGTGGCCAGCGCGCCAAACAAGAAGCTCATCGAGGCCATACTGCAGGTCTGAGTGATATAGTTAAAAACAGCCGGGCCAGTTGTTTGGGTGAAGGGCCCGGAAATCCATGGGGACGTCCGGGAAAAGCTGGAAGGGGAGGAGCTTGCCGTCGCAGTCGTCACCGCAACCAAACCGGATTTCTACAAGCAGTGGAGCATCCTGCCCGCCTGCGAGAAGCTGGGCGTCCCGGCCTTCATAATCAACACCGGCCAGCACTACGACAGCCTGCTGGGCTACGGGTTGACGGAGTTC
>CAYPYM010000751.1:0-1978 GCA_964414435.1 uncultured Ignavibacteriales bacterium
GTTTGCCTTCTTTTTTCTGGAATTGTGTTTTGATTTCTTTGCCGATTACGCTTTGGAAATCACGTACAATCATTGGGTAAGGATGAGGCCCCACTACTGACCCAATCAGGTAATAAGTGGTTTCAAGGTTTGTTACCCAGTCGCGGAAGGCTTCGTTTACTGAGTCTTTGAGGGTTTTGGAACCCGTTTCTACAGGATGCACCTGCGCGTTTAGGAGTTACATTCGGAAAACGTTGAGCCTCTGGCGTTCACAATCTTGGGTGCCCATGTAAACCTCAGCTTTCAAACCCAAAGCAGCACACGCAATCGCGGTTGCTACGCCATGTTGCCCTGCTCCGGTCTCAGCGATGACGCGCGTCTTTCCCATGCGTTTGGCAAGTAAAGCTTGACCCATGGTGTTGTTTATTTTGTGGGCTCCGCCGTGGGCTAGGTCTTCGCGTTTGAGGTAGATTTTTGCTCCGTCTAGTTTCCGTGTCAAGTTCTCAGCAAAATATAGAGGGGTTGGTCTGCCCACAAACTCGGATAAGTAATAATCCAGTTGTTTCTGGAATATGGGGTCTTTTCTGGCTTTCTCATAAGCACCTTCAAGTTCGCTGATGGCTTCCATTAAAACTTCAGGAACAAAGCGGCCCCCGTATTTACCATATTTCCCATCAACAGGGTAACTGCTCAGTTTCATGCTTTTACAAACTCCTTGACTTTTTCTTCAATGTTTTCTGTTAGCATTATGCTTGAACCTATAAGGAAAGCTCTCGCACCGCACTCGCGTAGAAAACGCAGGTCGGCTTGTGTTTTGATTCCGCTTTCGCTCACAACCACTGTGCCACGACTGCTGGTGTTTTTAAGAATTTCTTTTGTGGCGTTCAGGTCGATTTTTAGTGTTGTGAGGTTTCGGTTGTTTATTCCAATGAGGTCAGCCTTGGTTTCAACTGCTGAGCGGAATTCTTTTTCGGTGTGGGTTTCCAGCAAAACCTCAAGTCCGTTTGAATGAGCAAACGCTATTGTCTTGTCCACGTTCATTTCGCAGCAGCCTTTATCGAAAAGCGTTTGAATCAACAAAACGACGTTGGCTCCAATCCGTGCAGCAACTTCTAATTGATCTGCGACAAGGATTATGTCTTTCATGAGCAGGGGCAGTTTTACGCTTTCTCTTGTTTGGGTGAGAGTCGATAGGGATCCATTGAAGTGTTTTGGCTCAGTTAAAACCGAAATGCCGATGGCGCCGCCTTTCTCCATAGCTTGAGCTATCTCTTTTGGGTTCAATTGGTTCCTGATTGTTCCAAGTGACGGCGAGGCTACTTTAATCTCCGTTATAACCGCGTTAGCTTTGCATTCCAAGATTGCTTTTTTTAAGCTAATCCTTGGTTGCTTTGTAACCACAGAGGTATGGTAGTATCCACTGTCAATAGTCTTTGTTGCATCCATTGCCAAAGTATCTAGAAAATCACTCATATTTTGATTCCAACTCCTCAAGCCTTTGCAAACTTCCACCTGACACCTTAATTAAGTCTTTAAGTTTTTTGTAGGCGGCTCCGCTCGCGATTGATTCTCGGGCTTTCTCGATGCCTTCCCTGAAATCCTCTGCTTTCCCCCCAACAATAATTCCAGCAGCGCTGTTGACGAGCACAATGTCAGCTTTCGCATCATCAACGATCTTGCCACAGAGGATTTTGAAAAGGATTTCCACACATTCTTGAGGCGAAGAAGACTGCAAATCAGGTATCGCAGCTTTTTCAAAGCCGAAATCTCTTGGATCAAACTCCGATGTTACTATGCTGCCTTGTTTTAAGTGGGCTATGACTGTTTTTCCAACGGTTGAAATCTCATCAAGCCCATCAAGCCCGTGAACAACCATTGCTTCTTCGCAACCCTGCCTGTCCAATGCGTAAATCATGGGAACCACAAGTTTTGAATCGTAAACTCCGAGCAGTTGGGCATTGGCGCAGCACCCTTTGCGCTTTACGTGGGCAACATCCCG
>CAYPYM010000752.1:0-1977 GCA_964414435.1 uncultured Ignavibacteriales bacterium
AAAAAAATTATTTATAAAGTCATATAATCTGTGATTAATACTGATAAGTTGATGAAATATAAATAATTAAAATAGGTGGAGATTAGAAAGATAAACAGCTAAATAATGTGCATAGCTGGTATGGACCTCCTGATGATAATGGCATTGTGCAGAAAGAGAGATAATTCGTTTGTTTGTAAGTAGTTTAATTTTTACCCCCAATATTGACTTGGAGTCAGTTTTTAGCTAATTTATTAAACCAATTTATGGTTTATATAATAGCTCAGAAACTGATCAGGAGTAAGTATTAAATGGGAAAAATAAACCAACTGCTAAAAGATTGGCGACATGGTACGATAAAGCTATCCTCAGAGCTAAGGGCCAAAGGATATCAAACCGACCTGTTGAACCGGTATCTGAAAAGCGGCTGGCTTGAATCAATGGGATATGGCGCCTATAAGCGTGCAAATGATAAAGTTGAGTGGTTTGGCGCATTGCAGGCACTTCAGGACCAAACCGGCTTAAATATACATCCCGGAGGAAAGACTGCATTGGCCTACAAGGGCTATTCACATTATCTACTAAGAGAATCCGCGAGAATACAATTATTCGGCAGCAGCAATGAAAATCTACCGAAATGGTTTAAGGATCAGTCCTGGATGAGCACAATAAAATACGTACAAACGAATCTGTTTGACTATGATAAAATGGAAGCATTTAGCACGCAGGATTTAGATAACATAAAAATAAAAATCTCCGCTCCTGAGCTGGCCGTAATGGAGATGCTTTATCTTGTACCTAAAGAGGAAACTTTTGATGAAGCATTTAAGATATTTGAATCGTTAACAACATTCAGGTATAAAGTGGTCCAAAATCTTCTTTCAGATTGCAGATCAATAAAAGTAAAAAGACTCTTCCTGTTTATGGCCGAAAAGAACGGGCATACCTGGTTTAATGAACTGGATTTAGATAAAATAAATCTTGGCAGCGGAAAGAGAGAGATAGTAAAGAGCGGAGTTTTAGATAAGAAATATCAGATAACTGTTCCAGGGGATTATGCTGAATAATATTTATTACAGGCAGGCAGAGCTTTTGTTAAAAGTGCTGCCGGTAATTGACAAAGAAAGTGAGTTTGCACTTAAAGGGGGTACAGCACTGAACTTTTTCTGGAGAGAATTTCCCCGCTTATCGGTAGATATAGATCTGGCATACCTCCCTGTTAAAGAACGAGAGGAATCCCTGAAAGACATTAACAACCTGATGCATAATGTTAAAGAAGGAATAAGCAGAATAATATCCGGAACAAATATTACAGGGAAAACTTCAGAAGGAAATTTACTGGGTGGATTAGCAATCAGACAAAATGAATCAACTATTAAAATTGAAGTTAATACGGTTATACGCGGCAGCGTATTCCCTGCCGAAAGAAAAAAGTTATGCGATAAAGCTGAGGATATTTTTGAGCTATCGGTAAGCGCACAGACATTATCGTTTGCCGATCTCTACGGCGGGAAAATATGCGCTGCGCTGGACAGACAGCACCCAAGGGACCTCTTTGATATAAAGCTGCTGCTGGATAACGAAGGTATCACAGAAAATATCCGAAAGGCATTTATTGTTTACCTGATCAGCCATAACAGACCGATGAACGAAGTGCTTAATCCCGGACTGCAGGATATAAGTCCGGCTTTTGAAAACGAATTTACCGGTATGACTGAAGGAGAAATAAGTCTTGATGAATTAGTTGATGTGAGAAGTTTGCTGATAGAAATAATTAAAAATGAATTAACTACTGATGAGAAAAAATTCCTGTTATCATTTAAGAATATGAATCCGCAGTGGGAACTGCTGGGATTAAGTGAAATTGAAGACCTCCCTTCTGTAAAGTGGAAACTGCTTAACCTGAGAAAAATGGAACGGAAGGAACATGAGAGGGCTTACAGGAGGTTAGAGCAATATTTGATTTAGAAGTGCTCTAAACAAGTACAGAGCCGGCGG
>CAYPYM010000753.1:0-1972 GCA_964414435.1 uncultured Ignavibacteriales bacterium
CACTGGTAGCGGCCGTTGACCTCCCCCTTCAAGCGTTTTGATTGCTCGGGCGATTCAATCAGCGCCTCCATAGCCGGCGCCGGGTCGGTCGGATCGAAATAGGCGCCGGCTGCGCCGAGCACCTCGTGGCTGAACTCACAGTCGATCGCCATCACCCGCGGGCAGGTCGCCATCGCCTCGAGCAGCGCCGGGTTGGTCCCGCCGACTGAGTTGCCGTGGACATAGGCAAAGCAATTGGTCCGCAGGACGTGAAGCACCTCCTGGTCATAGACAGCGTCGCGAATCTGAATCCCGTAGCGGCCGTCGAACGTCTTGAGCTGCTGGGCGTAATCGGTCGGGTCCTTGTAGCCGACCACGACCATTGCCATTCCCTTCGACGGCAGACTGCTCTGCGCAAACGCTATCGCGGTCTGGAGCGGCAGGTTGTCCGGTTCGATCCGGGTGATCTGAAGCAGGTAGCGGCCCGGTTCGAGGTCATATTTGTCGAGAATCGCCCGGGCGCGTTCGCGGGAGACATCGGGCACCGGCGGCGCGCCGTACGGGATGAACTCGGTGGTGCGGAAGAAATGCCGGTGATAGTATTTCTGGATCGCCCGCGAATCGGAGATCAGCCGACGGCAGACGAGGCTGATCAGTTGCGACGACAGGTAATAGTACGCCTTGAACGGCCACGACCATTTCGCCCGTCGCCATTCGAGACCGTCGGTGTTGACCGACATCGGTATCCTTGCCAGCGCCGTCATGAGGATGCCCGGCAGGTTGGCGTTGTTGAACCAGAAGACGTGTTTGTACTCGCGGCGATATTTCCAGAGGTGCCGGCCGGTCTGGATCGCGGCCACGAACGTGTCGAGCACGCGCGCGCGGTGGCCGTTGACATAGGCGAGTAGCCGCCCCTCGTGGCGGGTCAGGCGGGTCGCGCCGGCCGAGCGGCGGCAGAAGACTTCCACCTCGTGGCCGGCATCGACAAAGCGCCGTGAGATTTGATCGACAGCAGTTTCGAAGCCGCCGTAGTTGGCCGGGACGCCCCGCGTGCCGCAGAAAGCGATGCGGGCGGGGGTGGGGGGTGTGAGAACCGCCGGAGTTCGTTCCGGACGGCGTGATTTCTTCGGTGTGCGGATCAGTTGCAGCATTCTATCGGCTTTCGTTTTCCAGAGATAATCTTCAGGGATATCGACTCGCTTCTCCCCTGCGCTGAGGGCATCGCGAATCGCAGCGGTCGCCTGAGCGGCCGAATCGATCGGGAAGATCCGGTCGGGCAAATCGAGCAGGCCGCCGATTCGGGTTGATATAATCGGTTTGCCGGCGGCGAGGTACTCGTACATCTTGATAGCGTCTCCCCCGTGTTCGCGGTCGCCGACCACATACGGGATCATGGCGACATCGAAGGCGCGCACGTAGGCCGGGTATTCATCGTAGTGTTTGTCGCCGAGATAGTGGAAGTTCGGCCGCTGCTCGATCCGGCCGAGCACCTCGCGGTCGAGCGCTTGGCCGACGAGGACAAACGAGATGTCCGGATTCATCTGCGTGACGGTGTTCAGCAGGTCGGTGTCGACCAGGTGCGTGATCTTGGCGCCGATTCCCACTATCGGATGGGGAATGTCGGCGAGATCGGCCGGGACTGGACGGTCCTTCCGGAAGTGATCCGTGTCGACCCCGTTGCGAATCACCGTGCAATCCGAGCGGCCGAAGACACTTGTGAAATAGGCGCGGTTGGCGTCGGAGTTGGTCGTCCATTGTCCGGCGTGACGGGTGTATGTCTCGTAGCTGCCGATCAGGTGATCTTTTAGGGAGGCATTGCGGGGGAACCGCAGGAAGTTATCCCAGGCGTCGAACAGCACGTTAGAGGGCACAAGATTCGGAATGAGCGCGCCGGCGTAGGCGTTGAAGCTTACCACCGCCGGGTGCGGCATTTCAAGGAATTGAACTGCATCGGCCACTGACCGGGCCACTCGCCGATCGCCATAGGCACCAA
>CAYPYM010000754.1:0-1970 GCA_964414435.1 uncultured Ignavibacteriales bacterium
TGGTTTACATTCCGAAAAAAGAAAGTGGATTTGTTTCTCATTTTCTAGATCTGAAGGGAATAAAGGATGTAAATCCGTCAAATAAACTAGAGATACTGCCTTATGTGACTTCCAAGGCTTCTTATGTAAATCATTCCATCGGTGATCCTTTTAATGATGGATCGCAATATAATGCAGGTTTTGGAGCGGACCTTAAATATAATCTTGGAAGCAACCTAACTTTGAATGCTGCAATAAACCCTGATTTTGGCCAGGTAGAGATTGATCCCGCCGTAATAAATCTTAGCGATGTGGAAACCTACTTTTCAGAAAAGAGACCCTTCTTTGTCGAGGGTTCCAATATTTTTAACTTTGGTTACGGGGGAGCTAACAGCAACTGGGGATTTAATTGGGGCAGTCCTGAATTTTTTTACAGCAGACGTATTGGTGGGAAGCCTCACGGCAGTGTACCAACCGCAGATTATGTTGATTATCCTTCGGGTACGCACATTTTAGGTGCTGCAAAAATAACAGGGAAAATAGGAGATAGCTTCAATATTGGAGCTATACAATCATTAACACAGAGAGAATATGCTGATTATAGCCTGAATGGAAAAATATATCAAGCTGAAGTTGAGCCTTTGACTTATTATGGAATATTGAGGGGACAAAATGAATTCAATTCAGGCAGACAGGGGCTAGGATTCATTTCTACTGTCACTCAAAGATTTTTTAAAGCTGATACTCTCAGGAATGAGCTTAATCAGGGAGCATACACAGGAGGTGTTGACGGATGGACATTTCTCGATGAAGATAAAACATGGGTTCTTACAGGATGGGGTGGATATAGTTTTTTGCGAAGTGATGAGCAACGAATACTTACTGTCCAAGAAAGTTCACAACATTATTTTCAGAGACCTGATTCCAAAATACTCAGTGTAGATAGTAGTGCAACTACATTATCCGGATATGCGGGGAGAATTGCCTTAAATAAACAAAGAGGGGATTCATACCTTAATGCAGCACTTGGAGTCATTAGTCCCGGTTTTGATGTTAACGATCTTGGTTTCCTCTGGAGAACAAATATAATTAATATGCATATGGTTACTGGTTATAGATGGAGGGATCCATCCAGCTGGTACAGGAGCGCATCTGTTAATCTGGCAGCTTTTAGATCATATAATTATGATGGTGATATAACTTGGGAAGGATTATTCTCAAATGGCAGCTTTGAACTTCTGAACTATTACTGGTTATACTGGAACGTTGCTTACAATCCTCATACTATAAATGACAGAGCAACAAGAGGAGGGCCTGTTATGATAAATCCTAAAGGCTATCAGCTTTATTTTGGTGCAAACACAGATGAAAGAAGCAATTTTATTTTTTATCTGAATTACGATGCCTACTGGATGTCTGATAATTCTTATAACTGGGGATTTGAACCGGACTTCACTTTCAGACCCAATTCCAGTTTAATGATTAGCTTCCAGCCGCGATTTGAGAGGAACTACGACCGTAGTCAATACATAAATACTTTTAACGATCCGTACGCGACAAATACATATGGGAAGAGATATGTTTTTGGAGAACTTAATCAAAAGACATTTACCGCCGGTATTAGAATAAACTGGACATTTACTCCAACGCTAAGCTTGCAAACATACATACAACCTCTGATTTCTACGGGTGCCTATGTCAATTACAAAGAACTTGCAAAAGGCGGAACTTATGATTTTAATGTTTATGGACGGGGAATTTCAACATTCGATAAGACAAATTATACAGCTGACCCAGATGGTTCCGGTCCGGCACAGCCAATAGATATTGGCAATAATGATTTTAATTTTACTTCCTTAAGAGGAAATGCAGTATTGAGGTGGGAATATAGCCCTGGTTCAGTTTTTTATTTTGTCTGGACGCAGACACGCAACAATAGTACAATGGATCCAAATTTTCAATTTGGAAAATCTATTTCCAATATGTTAGAT
>CAYPYM010000755.1:0-1968 GCA_964414435.1 uncultured Ignavibacteriales bacterium
GGTAGAAATCGGCCTCCGAAACCGTAGCCGCGTCGATATCATCGGAGAATTCGATCCGGATCGGGGCTGTCACCCTGACCTGCGTCGCCCCGTCGACCGGGCTGACTGTCGTAATGCGCGGCGGAACGGTCGGGTTGGCGTTGTAGTCATTGCCGCAGGAAAGCAGCACCAGAGCGGCCAGCGCCGGAAACAGCCTGATTATTGTGTGATTGCGCCTTTTCATCTGCGTGCCCGGGAGACAGCCTTGAGTCGGCCGAAATGCTCCCTCCTGCCTGTAATATAGACGTCAGACCGGGCACGGACGAGCAAAATCGGCGGCGGTTTTTCGGCGATCTTTTTTGCGGACCGGTGATTCCTGTGCTTGACAGAATGAGACTTCCCCATATATTCACTTGTGAAAAAAGTAACAAAATCACGCCCCGCGTGATTTTGCGAATGACAACTGGGTTCTTTGCATGTTTCTTGGCTCCAAACTTGAAGGCGTCGGAAGCCCGATCGTACCGCATCGGTCACTCATACGAGCGGGTGGGGCACGGCGCCAACGCTCTTAGCATTGGAAGGATTCGGTCATGAGTACAGGGTCATTTAATCCGTTCTTGATGGCTCAGACACAGTTCGACGGCGTGGCAGACATTCTTGAACTCGATACCGCGACACGCGAGCTGCTTCGCAATCCGTTAAGAGAATATCAATTCAGTATCCCGGTTCGAATGGACGACGGCTCCGTGAAAGTGTTTCGGGGATTCCGCGTCCAGCACAATGACTCCCGCGGCCCGTGCAAGGGCGGTATCCGCTTCCACCCGCAGGAGACGATCGACACCGTCCGTGCCCTGTCGATGTGGATGACGTGGAAGTGCGCCGTGGTCGACATTCCGCTCGGCGGCGGCAAGGGCGGCGTCATCTGCGACCCGCACAACCTCAGCCAGCGCGAACAGGAAGCGATCTGCCGCGGCTGGGTCCGTCAGCTCGCCCGCAATGTCGGCCCGATCGCCGATGTCCCCGCGCCCGATGTGATGACCTCCCCGCAGCACATGCTGTGGATGCTCGACGAATTCGAGCACATTCACGGCGGCAAGTACCCGGGCTTCATTACCGGCAAGCCGGTCGGCATGGGCGGTTCGCTCGGTCGCACCGAGGCAACCGGATACGGCGTGGTCTACACCGTGCGCGAAGCGCTCAAGCGGTTGAGCATCGAGCCGAAAGACACGATTGCCGCGGTGCAGGGTTTCGGCAACGTCGCACAGTACGCCATCCAGCTCTATCAGGAGATGGGCGGCAAGGTTGTCTGTGTCTCGTGCTGGGACCAGAACGACCAGACGTCGTACACCTTCCGCAAGGCCGCCGGCGTCGATCTGCAGGAACTGCTCGGGATCACCGATCGGTTCGGCGGTATCGACAAAGGCAAGGCCAGGGATCTCGGGTACGAGGTGCTTCCGGGCGATGTCTGGATCGAGCAGGAAGTGGACATCCTCTTCCCGTGCGCGCTCGAAAACCAGATCACCGGGGACAATGTCGAGAAGGTCCACAGGCGCGTGAAGCTGATCGCCGAAGGCGCCAACGGCCCGACGACGCCCGACGCCGACAAGGTTATCGCCAAGCGCGGTATCTTCATCATTCCCGATTTCCTCGCCAACGCCGGCGGCGTGACCTGCAGCTATTTCGAGCAGGTTCAGTCGAACATGAACTACTTCTGGCAGAAGGACGAGGTGCTCGAGAAGCTCGACACCAAGATGACGTCGGCGTTCCTTGCGGTCAGCGACCTGGCCAAACGCAAGAAACTGTACATGCGCGATGCCGCCTATGTGATCGCGGTCGGTCGCGTGGCACAGGCCTGCCGCGACCGCGGCTGGGTCTGATCGCCTCCGCGGCGGTATTCCGACTGAAATGCAGCCAGTTCGACGGCCGTGGGCGGACGCCCGCGGCCGTTTACTTTTGCGTTTTGTCCGGGCTGCCGAGATATTAGATTAG
>CAYPYM010000756.1:0-1966 GCA_964414435.1 uncultured Ignavibacteriales bacterium
GGATCGGCAGCGGCGGCGCGTCGCCGTCTTTATCCTGGCCGGCATAGAGGGTGAGATGCGGGAACGGAATCTCGATTCCCTTTTCATCGAATTTGCGTTTCATCCGGCGGTTGAATTCGCGGCCGACCCGCCACTGTTTGATCGGCTTGGTCGTGGTTCGGGCCTTGATGACGATTGCCGAATCGCCGAACTGGTCGAGCCCGAGTACCTCGAGCGGTTCGATGATGTCGTCCTTGAAGTCCGGATCGCTGCGAAGTTCCGTGTCGATTTCGCGCAGCAGGTCCATGACCTCGTCGACATCCTCGCGATAGGCCACGCCGACATTGAAGACGTAGCGGGAGTATTCCTTGGTCATGTTCGTGACGACATCGATATGCCCGTTGCGGACGTAGTGCACGTTGCCGTCGATATCGCGGAGGATGATCATGCGCAGGTTGACGCCTTCCACGAGGCCGCCCTTGCCGGCGATCTGGACGACGTCGCCGACCCGGATCTGGTCCTCGAGCAGTATGAAAAAGCCGCTGATGACATCCTGCACGAGTTGCTGCGAACCGAAACCGATCGCGACACCGGCGATGCCGGCGGCGGCGAGAATGGGTCCGATCTGGATGCCGAATTCGCCGAGGATCATGACCAGGGCGACTCCGAGGATACTGAATGTCAGGACGTAGCGGATGAGCGACGAGAGCGTGTCGGTGCGTTTGACCACCTCGGCGCCGGCGCCGTCGCGCCGAAACGGGGCGAGGATGCGGTTGGCGAGAAAGCGGCCGATCCGGATCGCGATCAGGGCGATGACGACGATCAGGATGATGCGCAGGCCGCTGCTGGTCAACCAGATCACGACCGTGTCGAGATATGATTTCCAGTCAAAGTGCATAAGGGATCTCCTTCCTGCTGAGTATTTCGATTACCATTGCTTGTCGTTGTGGGGGCCCGGTCACCGCTCAGAATGCCTGCCCCATGCTCAGGAACAGTTTCGCCCGCGGTTCATCGCCGCGACGGTCGAGATTGACGCCGTAGTCGAGGCGGACGATGCCGAGCGGGGTGTTGGCGCGCAGGCCGGGACCGGCGGCGGGGCGCACATCGGTGATGCGGAAATCTTTCGCGCTCGGCCAGACATTGCCGGCATCGAGGAACCCGACCACGCCGAACATCTTGTAGATATCACGGCGGAGCTCAAAGACGTTCCAGATGATCTCGAACTTGCCGCCCACCGGCTCGCCGAGTGAATCGAGCGGTCCCACCCGCTGGTAGCCGAAGCCGCGGATGGTGTTGGGACCGCCGGTGTAGAAACGTTCGTTGAGCGGAACCGTCTGACCGTTGCCGAAAACGTCCATCCAGCCGACTTGCAGCGAGGTGGCGAATACGGTGGAACGGTCGAGCGAGTGGAAGTATCGGGCGCGCGAGATGATTCGCGAGAAGGCGTCGGTGCCGCTGAGGAACCCGCCGGCGAGCTCGTAGGAGTTTTCGATATCGATTCCCCGGGTGGGGTTGAACAGGTTGTTGCGCGAGTCGTGCACGTACGCGACCATCAGGCTTCGCACCCGGGTGTCGGCGTTGGCGGGGATATCGGTCGTGATGACGTGGAGCAGGTGGGCGTCCTCGTAGCGATACGTTGTCGAAATGCTGCCGTGGTCGCCGAACTGCCGCCCGACCGTGATCTTGCCGCCGTAGCGGCTGACATCGTAGCTCGGCTCAGTCTGGAACCGGTAGAACAGGTTGAGGTCGGTCTGGAGTCGCGTGCCGAGGGTGCGCGGCTCGGTGAAGCTGCCCTCGACACCGCGCTGGAGGAAATCGGCCTGGACCAGCAGCCCGATCTGGCGGGCCGTCCCGGCCAGGTTGGAGCTGGCGATTTGAATCTGTCCTTTGACCTTCTCGACCGAGCCGTACCCGATCGACACGTTGAATTCGCTGTTCATCTTTTCTTCGTTGTCGCAGGTGGCTTTGATGATCTTTCCGTTTTCGA
>CAYPYM010000757.1:0-1947 GCA_964414435.1 uncultured Ignavibacteriales bacterium
CCCTCGCCGGCCGGGGACTCGGGCCCGCGCATCTTACGGGCAAAATCAAGAATCCTCAACGAGCGATCCAGCCCGACCGCCTCGACCCCATTCCGCGCAAACAGCAGCGTGGTCAGACCGGTGGCGCAGCCGGAATCGAGCACGCGGGTCGGTTTGAACCGCTCGATCAGGGCCGCGACCTCTTTGGCATGGTACGCCTCGCGCTGGGCGGCATTGGTGATGAGATCGTACTCATCGGCGTAGACCTCCAACACGGATTTTGCGTTTGCCATGCCGCCAAGAT
Organism: uncultured Ignavibacteriales bacterium; assembly: GCA_964414435.1. GTDB lineage: Bacteria > Zixibacteria > MSB-5A5 > GN15 > FEB-12 > JAGNLV01. Next base: position 284 of record CAYPYM010000757.1, read on the forward strand.
ACGCGATCGGGGCGGTCAGGACAAGCGCCGCAAGAATCAAACCGAACGATGCCAGTCCCACTTCCCCGTTGCCGTTCGGCCCATGTCCGATGTATAATGTGTGACAGGCACGGATTTTTCAGAACAGGGAGAATCGCATGATTATCAGAATCTGGCACGGCTGGACGACGGTCGAGAACGCCGATGCCTATGAACGTCTGCTCAAAACGGAGGTCCTTCCGGGAATCGCCGCGATGGACATAGCGGGGTACCACAACATCACGGTGCTGCGCCGCCCCCACGATGACGAGGTGGAGTTCATCACTCTCATGAGGTTTGATTCGCTCGATTCGGTGCGGCAGTTTGTCGGTGAGGATTACGAGCGGGCGCATGTGCCGCCTCCGGCGCGCAAAATTCTCAAGCGTTTCGATGAACGCTCGCAGCATTATGAAGTCGTGGCGGAGTACTCATATTGACTAGGTCAAGCCCCCTGCGGTCGTGATGGTGCTTTGAACGGATCATGTCAAGTGCGCAGGGCACTTGACCTACAATCTACCGCGGGTGGGCGTAATCCCCCGCCACCACGTGCGGCATATGCTGCTCATATTCGGCGTCGGTGATGCTGTTGTCCCACGGCCCGAACAGCTTAAATCCGAGCAATGTCCCCCAGAACACAACCACGATCAGCGCCGCCCACGCCCGCTTGTTCATCCGCCGTTTCTTGCTCCCGGCATGGATCAGCAACGTGTCGGCGATCGGGCAACTGTCGACACAGGCAATACACCCCGAGCACTCGTCCGACACAACTTCGTTAACCTTATCGACCTTGATAAACGCCGGGCAGACTTTCGCGCACTTGCCGCAGTCAATACAACTGATCGGATTGCGCCGGATTCTTGTCGGCGACAATAGCCCCAGCAGCCCGAGCAGCCCGCCGTACGGACACAGATACCGGCACCAGAAGCCGCGGATCACGATCGAGACAATGAAAAGCGCACCGACCACCTCGAGGGCAAACCGCGAGATATCGGTAAAGAACCGAAGCATGAGAATATCGGCGACCTTGTTGTAGTTGGAATAGAGGAATCCCTCGATCGATTTCGGCGTCATCTGCACCACGATCACCCAGAGGAAAAACCCGAGCAGGAAATACTTGAGCATCCGGAGCGGCCAGTCGAGCCAGGCCGGCGGTTTGAGCCTGCGCCGCCAGAGTTTGTCGCCGATATCGCCGAGTATCTCCGAGATGAACCCGATCGGACAGACCCACGAGCAGAAGCCCTTCTTGAACAGAACCGCGGTGCCGATAATCGCCACGAATATGATCAGCCCGGCCGGGTGGATATCGTTGACTATCCCGGTGTGAAGCCAGTAACGCAGCGAAACCAGCGCCCCGATCGGAAGCCAGCCTTCCACTCCGGCCGGACGCTGGATCCACGGCCAGACATCCCCGAACTCGATTTTCCGCACCCAGAAATAAAACTGCACCCCGATCCAGACATTGATGGCCAGCGAAAATAGCTGGGCGTAGAAGCGGTACTTCTGAACGTTATCTCGCTTGTCCCGGCGGATGATTTTGGGTCGCTTGCGCGTCGTGGGTGTCATCGTTTCCATATATAGTCCGGATCGTCGCGGTCGTTTCATTCTGTTCGAGAATAATATCGGGAATTGCCGAAAAGGCCGCCTTG
>CAYPYM010000758.1:0-1946 GCA_964414435.1 uncultured Ignavibacteriales bacterium
CGACTATATCAATATCACCGGCGAGGTCGAGAAGGCGCTTCAGAAAAGCGGCATTCGCGACGGTTTCGTGCTGGTCTCGGCGATGCATATTACGGCCTCGGTGTACATCAACGACGCCGAGGACGGCCTGATCGCCGATATTGATGAATGGCTGGACACGCTGGCCCCGTTTGGCAAGGATTACCGCCATCACCGGACGGGCGAAGATAACGGTGATGCCCACCTGAAAAACCTTCTGATGCACAACCAGGTGATGCTGCCGGTGACCGACGGTGCGATCGATTTCGGGCCATGGCAGCAGGTGTATTACGCCGAGTTTGACGGCCGTCGACGCAAGCGTGTGATCATCAAGATAATAGGCGAATAGGCCCGTCACCGCCTCCGGTCTGCTCAATTCCTGCACAGCGCTGCCGATACTATTCATAGAGGAATGTCACATCCATAGGAATGAGGTACGCGTGGACCAGCCGCGAGTCACGATCGGGATCACCTGCTATAACGACGCCGCCTATATCGAGACCTGTCTGCGCTCGGTGCTCAACCAGACCTGGCCGGAGCTGGAGATTATCGTTGTTGATGATGCTTCAAGCGACAACTCGGCGGAGATCGTCCGCGGATTCGGTGACCGGGTTCGGCTGATCGCGCACGCGGAGAACAGCGGCGGCTACCTTCAGGGGAGGCGTGAGGTTATCGCCGCGGCGAACGGCGCCTATGTCGCCCATCTTGACGCCGACGATTATCTCGAGTCTGACTTTGTCGAACGGCACGTACAGGCGTTTCTCGCCGACCCGGCCCTCGATTGGGTCGCGGCCAATCTTAACATTGTCGACGCCGATGGCAACCGGACGGATCGCTGGGACTATAAGGATTTCCCGACCGATCCTCTGGTCGGGCTGCGGCGGGGATACCAGACGGCGAGCGTGCCGGTGCCGAAGAACGGCCTCTTTTCGCTCGCCTTTCTACGTAAACACAATCTGACCTGGTACGAGCTGCCGCACACCGCCAACGGCTCCGACGCGCTGACCTGTATCAGGTATTTGGAGCACAGTCCGAATATCCGGTTGCTGCCGTATTTCGGCCTGAACTACCGCATCCACGGTCGAAACCGGTGCGGCAAGGTGATCGAACGAATCAAGATGGCGATCGATATCAAAGAGTACTACGTCGCAAACCACAATGAGCTGGTGTATCTGTACCATCCCGAATTGCTCAAATACCCTTACCAGAGCGACGAGTATCTCGCAACCAAGTACTTCCTGATCGCAGTCGACTTCTACCGCTCGATGCGTGATTTCCGGGTGCCCGACACATTTCGTACCGGGCGGACGGGTGAGGATATTCAGCGGAGTCTCGGACTGTTCGAGGAACCGATTGCGCGCTACGCCCAGAAGTCGCTCGGCTACTCGGCGATTCACGCCGGCGACCTCAGGGTGATTCTGCGGACAATGGGGCGCCGTCTGACCGACGATCCGCCGCCGGCCGGTCCGGAACGTCCGGTCGGCACCGAGCGGTTTGCGCGAATGCTGGAGGAGAATCCGCACTCGGTGGAGGCGCTCAACGGCATGGCCGAGGCGCTGTATGCCGCCGGCGAGATGGAGGGGGCCCAGGGCTATGCCGCCACCGCGGTCCGGGTGGCGCCCCACGATCCCACCACGCTCAACAACGCCGGCGCGATTGCCTACTCCTGCGGCCGTCACGAAGAGGCCGAGATTCTCTTCGGGCGGGCGCTGGCCGCGGATCCGGGAATGAGCGATGCTCATTACAATCTCTGCGATTTGTGGGGCAAGGTGTCGCGAAATTTCTCGCCCGATCCGCAGCGTACCCGCGATCTGCTCGGCACGATCAGGTGGATCTCGGATCACGATCCCGACCAGACCCGCAATACGCTCATGAGCGAAAATCATCGGCTGCGCGAGGCGGCTCTCACCGAGTACAGAAACCGCTTC
>CAYPYM010000759.1:0-1932 GCA_964414435.1 uncultured Ignavibacteriales bacterium
GAGCGCCTGACGGTCGGTCACCGAGACGTACTCGACCCGCTGGCTGTCCTTGAGGAACGAATGCTCCGGGCCGACTCCGGGATAGTCGAGACCGGCCGAGACCGAGTGCGGCAGGGTCACCTGACCGTCCTCATTGTAAAGCAAGTAGCTGTAGGAACCGTGCAGAACGCCCGGTCGGCCCTTGGTGAGAGTCGCGGCATGATGGCCCGAATTGACCCCCAGCCCGGCGGCTTCGACCCCGATCAACCGCACCTTCGCGTCTTTAACGAACGGCGTAAAGATGCCGATCGCGTTGGAGCCGCCCCCGACACAGGCAACGACAGCGTTGGGGGCACGCCTGAACGCCCGCCTGGCCTGCTGCTTTGTCTCGCGACCGATAATCGATTGAAACTCGCGGACGATCATCGGGTAGGGATGTGGTCCGACCACCGACCCGATGATATAAAACGTCCTACGAACATTGGTGACCCAGTCGCGCAGGGCTTCACTCGTGGCATCCTTGAGCGTCTTCGAACCGCTCTCAACCGTCACAACTCTCGCGCCGAGCAGTTCCATTTTCTCGACATTGGGCTTCTGGCGGCGGATGTCCTCGGCGCCCATATACACGATGCACTCCATGCCGAACCGGGCGCAGACCGTCGCGGTGGCGAGACCGTGCTGGCCGGCGCCGGTTTCGGCGATGATCCGCTTTTTGCCCATATATCTTGCGAGCAGGATCTGCCCGAGGACGTTGTTGATCTTGTGCGCGCCGGTATGATTGAGGTCTTCCCGCTTGAACCAGATTCTCGGTCCGCCGACCGACTCGGTCAACCGTTCGGCGAAATAGAGCGGTGACGGTCGCCCGACGAAGTCCTTCAGGAGACCGTTGAGTTCCTTCCTGAACGCGGCCGAGCGGCCGATCCGGCGGAACTCCCGTTCGAGTTCGTCGAGCGCGTACACGACCGTTTCGGGAACGTAGCGGCCCCCGTAGGGACCAAACCGCCCCTTGCGGTCGGGTGTCGTTGTCTTCTTAGTGGCCATAGCGAAGTTTGTTACAGACCTCAAAAAAGTGGCGGAGCTTGCGTTCGGACTTGATGCCCGGCGTGCTCTCGACTCCGGAGTTGACATCCACAACCAGCGGGTTGAAACGTGCCACGCCCTCAGCTACATTGTCGGCGTCGATGCCACCGGCCAACATGAGATTCGGAATCTTCGTCGACAGTTTCAGCGACCAGTCGAACCGTTTCCCGGTCCCGCCCGGCTTATCGCCGATCCGGCTGTCGAGCAGAATCAGGTCCGAGCGATCGGGACGGATTGGGCCGGCGGGATGTCCCTTCTCTATTGATACGACCCGGATCGTGCGAACGCCTTCTTTCCTTACCCGGCGCTCCTGGGCGACAGTGTAATTGCCGTGCAGTTGAACGAATGCGAGGCGAAGCTTCACGGCCAGCGACAGGATACGGTCAACCGGCGTGTCGACAAAGACACCCACGGGCGCCACTGTCGCCGGCAGAGCCGAGACAATCTCGCGCGCGACTGACATCGTGACGAATCTCGGCGACTTGCGGTAGAAGATCACTCCGACCATGTCGGCGCCGAATCGCGCCGCCAGGCGGGCATCACGGGCCCGGGTCATGCCGCAGACTTTGATACGAAACGGTGTCATTCGCCTCGAAGCTCCTTCAACAATGCAATCGGGTCGGGGGCGGTGACGAGGGCCTCGCCGATGAGAAAACTCGAATAGCCGCTCTTCCCCAGCCGTTCGATATGCTCGCGGGTGAAGATCCCCGATTCGGCTACTTTCACAACCGTGTCGGGGATCATCGGCGCCAGATCTTCGGCGGTTTCCAGCCGCACCGTGAAATCGGTCAGATCGCGATTATTGACGCCGATGATCTCGGCGCCGCCATCGACCGCGACCTTCACTTCTTCCCGGTTGTGCGTCTCGATCAG
>CAYPYM010000760.1:0-1928 GCA_964414435.1 uncultured Ignavibacteriales bacterium
CGCGGTCGAAGGTCGAGACCCGTTCTTCGAAGAGCATACACTCCTCGCGAATGATCTCGCCCCTTTTTCGTTTTTCCCGACGGGCGTCGATGAGCTTCTGCTTCTCGGCATCCGACTTGAACAGGTCTTTCGGTTTCCCCGGGAATACGTCGAAACCGATATACCGGAACCGGTCGTTATCGCTGATCTGTCGTCTGGCGGAGTCGTTGTTCTTGAGGTCGTCAGCCATTCACACTCCTACCAGAGATATGACTCGTTATTATATCCAAAATCAGAATTCAAACTTCAGGTCGTCCCGTCCCTTTTTCGCCTCGGCGTTGTTCGGATCGCACTTGAGCACCTGGCCGTACCAGTTGTAGGCCTGCTCGTAATCCTTCTTCGCACCCTCCTGCTTCGCCTCGTCCTTGGCGGCGCCGCGCAGGTGATACGCCTTCGCGATATACATGACCAGCGATGCGTCCGTACACGGCTTGGCGCCGTTCGAACACTCGTTCGCCTCGAGGAGATACTTGAGAGCCTTGGTATAGTCGGTCGTGCAGACGCCGCCGAAATAGGCGAACCCGATCGCCTTCTTGGCGTCGCAGCTGTTGGGGTCCAGGGCCAGGAGCTGCTGGAAATACTTCACCCCGTTGGTGCAGTCGCTCAACTGGTACAGCAGCGTGTTGGCGACCTGCATGATCACCTTGTCGTCTTTCGGGTCGTACGTGAGATAGTTTTCGAGGTATCCGACCGCCTTCTTGTAGTACTCCTGCGGATCGACCGGCTCCTCGGGCTCCATCCCCGGCTCGACATACTCATCCTCGCCGCCGCTGTTCTCGGCCGCATTGTTGGCCATGCTCAGAGCCGCCCAGCCGGCGTTCTTGTAGATGCCGGCGGTGCCGGAGTCGATACCCATCTCGATCCGTTTGTCGTAATACTCGAGCGCCTGGGCGTAACTGCCCGAAAAGTGGTAAGCGATTGCGATATTGTAGGTCAGGCGCGCCGCGGTGGACTGAGTCGAATCGGCGTCGAGCGATTTCTTGTAATAATCGATCGCCTTGGCATAGTCGGACGCCTTCTGGGATTCTTCCGGATGGTCCCGGTAATAGTAGTCGTCACCGAGCAACTGGTACAGTTCGGCCGGCTCGACATTACTGGTGTAGTCCGGTCCCTGCTTGGACGCCCAGTCGGTCTGCTTCTGCAGCATCTCGGCGCTCTTGGTATAATCCCGCGCGCCCCACAGCGCCTTGCCGTAGTAGAAGTAGATATCGCGCGGTTCGTACGGAATCTGCAGAACCGAATCGAAATAAGCGGCGGCATCCTCGAACCCGTTCAGGTTGAGGAACGACATGGCCAGCTCGAAAAAGGCGCGCACCGAGGTCGAATCCGGCTTGTGGTGCGACAGCTCGATATACCGCCGGTAGGACCCGATCGTCTCCTTGAAACGATCCTGCCGTTCGGAACGGCTCCGCGACGACAGCGCGGCCTTGAAGTAGATCTCGCCGGCCCGCTCCCACGCCGGGGCGTGGGTGGAATCTTTGGTCAGAACCGTGCGCAGCTTCTCCATGGCGCACTTGTAATCACGCATCTCGAGACAGGCCTCGGCCCAGTGGAAGTAGACCTCGAGCCCGGCCGTATCGAGCGCCAGCGCCTTTTCGTATTCGCTCACCGCCAGATAGGGCACGCCGGCATAAAAATTGGCGTCGCCGAGATTAATATGGTACTCGGCCACGGTGGAGTCGCCGACAATGGCCTGGCGGAAGGCGCGGTCGGCCTCCTGGTACTTGGCCTGGGCCATGTAGACCAGACCGATACCGTTTTCGAAGATATACTTTTCGTCGCGTCCGGCCTTCTTGCGGCCGTCCTTCATCGTCTTCTCGGCGTCGTCGAGCTTGTTCAGCTTGATATAGGTCAGGCCGAGCTGGTACCACGACTGCATGTCCTTACCC
>CAYPYM010000761.1:0-1927 GCA_964414435.1 uncultured Ignavibacteriales bacterium
CACTGGGCACACCGGAGCGGGACACGACGCGGATTGTGCTGCTGGACCGGTTCGTCAGCGCCAACCTGCTGTATCTCGATGCGCTCAAGCAGGGTGTCGACAAGGATCCGGGCTACCAGAGGGCGATCACCCGCTTCTCCGAATCGGAGATCACCAGCGAGCGCCGCGCCGATCCCATCAGCACCTTGTCCTTGGCCTCCTCGAAATCTTCCATGCCGACCGCGTCGCGGTTCTTCCGCGAGGCCAGCAGCGCCGCCTCGTTGACGACATTGGCCAGATCGGCGCCCGACATCCCCGGCGTACCGCGGGCGAGCACCTCGAAATCGACATCCTCGGCCAGCTTCACCTTGCGGGCGTGCACCCGAAGGATTCCCTCGCGCCCCTTGACATCCGGGTTCGGCACCACGATCTGGCGGTCGAACCGGCCGGGACGGAGCAGCGCCGGATCGAGGACATCGGGACGGTTCGTCGCGGCGATCAGGATCACGCCCTCGTTCGATTCGAACCCGTCCATCTCGACCAGCAGCTGGTTGAGGGTCTGCTCGCGTTCGTCGTGACCGCCGCCGAGACCGGCGCCGCGGTGACGGCCGACCGCATCGATTTCATCTATAAAAATAATGCATGGTGCATTTTTCTTACCCTGTTCGAACAGGTCGCGGACCCGGCTCGCGCCGACCCCCACGAACATCTCGACAAAATCGGAACCGGACATGGAGAAGAACGGCACCCCCGCCTCGCCGGCGATCGCCCGCGCGAGCAACGTCTTGCCGGTGCCCGGCGCACCGAGCAGCAGGGCGCCTTTCGGAATCTTCCCGCCCAGTTTCTGGAATTTTCCCGGTTCCTTGAGGAAGTCGATAATCTCGCCCAGTTCCTCTTTCGCCTCGACCACCCCGGCGACATCGGCAAACGTCACCTTCGGACGTTCGTCGGTGAGCAGCTTGGCCTTGCTCTTGCCGAACGAGAACAGCCCCTTGGGACCGCCCGCCCCCTGCATCTGGCGGATAAAGAAGAGCCAGACCAGGATCAGCACGATCCACGGCGCCGCCGCGAATATGTACTGGAGGATGGAGCTTTCCGTCTTGGCGACAATCTTGACGCCGTCTTTCTGAAGCTGGTCGACCAGCTGGTAATTGTAGTCCGGGAACGGAATCCGGGTCTTGAACTTGGTCGCCTTCTGACCCTTCTGGGTCGAATCGAACGACTCCGCCGTCTTGAGCGCGCCCTGGACCTCCTGGTCCTTGAAAGAAACTTCGGCGATGTTGTTGTTATTGACCTGATCGATGAATTCGGAATAGGTGATCTCGACCCGATCCTCGTTGAGGGCGCTCATGTAGGAGTAGCCGAGCACCACGAACAAAAACAGGGCGGCCCAGAACATGAGCGACCGGCCCGGCCCTCTCCAGCCCGATGGTTGCCCGGAGCCGTCGCCCTTGTCTTTACCCTGACCGGGGCGCTGAGGCGGGACCTGGCGTCTATTATTCAAATCTGCCACTTTCTCTCCGATGTACGGTTTCTAATGTCAACTCTTATACCGACCGACGGGTAGACTATTCAGGCGATTTCGAAAAACATCGCCGATCCCGGTCGGTTATTCTTCCAGCATCTTGCCGATAAACGGCAGGTTGCGGTAGCGCTGCGTATTGTCCAGGCCGAATCCGATCACGAACTCGTTGCCGATCGAAAAACCCCGGTACTTCAAACTGAGCTTCTTCTGATGGCTGCCCGGCTTGTCTATTAAGGTAACAACCTCTATCGACGCCGGTTCCAGCTTCCGCAGCTCTTTCGTCAGCGTCGTCACCGTCCGACCCGAATCCACCACACCCTCGACAATGAGGATATCCCGGCCCCGGAGCGACTGCGTGAAATGGCTCTGCAGTGACAGGTCGTCGTCCGGTTTCGTGCCCTTGCGGTACGAAGCCGCCGAGAC
>CAYPYM010000762.1:0-1927 GCA_964414435.1 uncultured Ignavibacteriales bacterium
ATACCGTTTCAGCATCCCTCGGACCATGATCCCCTCTTTCCGGAAATATCGTTCCTGCCGTGTTTATAGACCCTGATCGCAGCAACCGCATCCGGATCACTTTAATTAGGAATAAGTCTGATATGGAAATGCCGTTGATGCCTCCCTCAAATGAGGGGGCGTTTATTCTATCGATCTGGTGATGAACGCATTTCCCATTGCCATGCATGGCCGATGATCGTGTCCAGATCATCGTATACGGGCTGCCAGCCGAGCAGCCTTTTGGCCCTTGATGCATCGGCCACTAGCACGGCTGGATCTCCGCCTCGGCGCTCTCCATGGCGCACGGGAATGTTTCTGCCGGTCACCCGCCTGGCCGCATCGATCACCTGCTGCACGGAAAAGCCGTTGCCGTTGCCCAGATTGAAATGATCGCTCGTTCCCTGATCCAGCAGATGGCGGATGGCGAGCCAGTGCGCCTCGCATAGGTCGGACACGTGGATGTAATCGCGGATGCAGGTGCCGTCCGGCGTATCGTAATCGCGGCCGAAAACCGTGATCGCCTCTCGCCTGCCGGAGGCGGCCTGCAGCACCAGTGGGATCAGATGGGTTTCCGGATCGTGCCGCTCTCCCAGTTCTCCATCCGGATCGGCTCCGGCGGCATTGAAATAGCGAAGGCAGACCGATTTCAGGCCGTAGGCCCGGTCGTAATCCTCCAGCATCTGCTCGACCATCCACTTGCTGCGCCCGTAGGGATTGATCGGCTGTTTCGGATGCTGCTCGTCGATCGGCGTGTATTACGGCTCGCCGAAGATGGCCGCCGTTGATGAGAAAACGAAGTTCAACACGCCATGGCGAACCATGGCATCGAGTAGGTTCTGGGTATTGCTCACGTTGTTGCGGTAATACCTGGCGGGATCGGCCACCGATTCCCCGACAAGGATGCTGGAGGCGAAATGCATCACCGCATCAAAATCGTGACGAGTGAAAAGAGAATCGAGCAACTCCGTGTCGGCAAGATCGCCGACGATCAGATCGCCGGCTAGCACAGCATCGCGATGGCCAGAGGACAGGTTATCCAGCACTGTGATGCGACAACCCTGAACGTGCAACTGCTTGACCATGTGCGAGCCGATATATCCGGCTCCGCCTACTACCAGAACATCCATTATCCCTGCCCCACCGTTCGTTGCATATGAGCTTCAAAATCCGCCAGCACGCTTTCCTTGTCCAGGCTTGTCTCCGCATAGGCCCTAATCTCCGGATGATAACGATCCCGATCGGCTGCCTTGCAGGCCGCGATTGCCTCTGCAAACGCATTCACATCCTCGGGCGGGCACAGCCTGCCGATGAACGGATGTTCGCGGATCAGACGGCCCAGTTCGGTGTCATCCCCGGCCGTGATCAGCGAATAGCCGCCGACGGCCAGGATATTGGTCAGCTTGGAGGGCATCACCAGATCGGCCGCGCCCGCCCTCTGGATCACCAGGTGCAGGTCGGCCGCCGACAGCATGCCCGCCAGCTTCTCCACCGGCTGCAGCGGCAGGAAACGCACGTTGTCCAGACCCGAGGCCAAGGCCTTCAGGCGGGGCTTGGCCGCCCCCTCGCCGCACAGGATGAAGATGATGCTTTCATCTTCCGCAAGCCGCTGCGCCGCTTCGATAACGATCTCCAGGCCCTGCTTCTCGCCCATATTGCCGGCATAAAGCGCCACAAAGCCACCCTCCGGAATATCATGCTGCTGCCGGAAATCCATGGCCCCGGCTTCATCATGTTTGATCCTTTCCAGGTCCGCCCAGTTGGGGAAAAGGATCGCTTTCTGTTCGGGTACGCCCTTCTGAACCAGGCGCTGCACCATGCTGGTGGAGATGCTCGATACGGCATCGAAGCGGCGCATCAGCCAACCTTCCATGGCGGACACGAGCCTGCGCATCCAGGCAAAGGGCAG
>CAYPYM010000763.1:0-1925 GCA_964414435.1 uncultured Ignavibacteriales bacterium
GGCCTCGGCCAGGGAGCCTTCGACTGCGCCCTCAAATACAGCGCCGACCGCAAACAGTTCGGCAAGCCGATCTCCTACAACCAGGGCATCCAGCACAAGCTGGCCGACATGGCCACCGAGCTGGAAGCCTCCCGGCTGCTGATCTACGAGGCGGCGCAGATGAAAGACGCCGGCGTGCCGTTCGGCCACTTCTCCGCCATGGCGAAATACTACGCCTCCGAGGTCGCGGTCCGCGTCGCCGGCATGGCGATCGGCATCCTCGGCGCGATCGGCTACTACACCGGGCCGTACCCGGTGGAACGCATCTGGCGCGATGTCAAGCTCTGCACGATCGGGGAAGGCACCTCCGAAATCCAGAAGCTCGTCATCGCCCGTCATCTCCTGAAATCAATCAAGAATACCTGATCCATGAGCATACGGTTCGCCGGGCTAACCCCCGGCGAACCCACTTCGTGGGGTCTTCTCTGGCGCGTCTTGGGGCGTTCGCGTTAAGCGTTAATTTGCACTTGTAGCGTATTGTGCTACAATTCGATAGACACCTGATATCAAGTTATACTTTAGGTGCGGCGCGGCTGCGGATGGTGCCCAAATACTCCCCGGCGATAATCCGATTTCGTTTGAATTCACCGCCCGTTTGCGTTATCATAGCTCTCAGTTGACGTACCCTTTCACCCCGATCTGGGAGGTATCTGACGCATGACCCCGACTGAATATATCTGGATGAACGGCAAACTCGTGAAGTGGGACGACGCCCGCATTCATGTCTGCTCTCACGTGATTCACTACGGCTCCTCGGTCTTCGAGGGCATGCGGATATACAAGACGGCCAAAGGACCGGCGGCGTTCCGGCTCAAAGACCACTCCATTCGCCTCCTCAACTCGGCCAAGATTTACCGGATGGAGATCCCGTACACCGCCGACGAACTCGACCAGGCGATTCTCGACACGGTCGGGGCGAACAATCTCGAGGCCGGCTATGTCCGCCCGGTGGCCTACCGCGGCTATGGTACGCTCGGCGTCGATCCCTCGCACTGTCCGGTCGATGTCGCCATTGCGGTCTGGCCGTGGGGCCAGTATCTCGGCCCGGAAGCGCTCGAAAAGGGCGTCTCGGTCTGTGTCTCGTCGTGGCAGCGGCTGGCGCCGAACACGATGCCGGCGATGGCCAAGGCCGGCGCCAACTACATGAACAGCCAGTTGATCAAACTCGAGGCGATCAGCCACGGCTATGTCGAGGGAATCGCCCTCGACACCTCGGGTCACGTCTCCGAAGGCTCCGGCGAAAACATCTTCCTCGTCCGCAACGGCGCCCTCATCACCCCGACCTTCGCCGCCTCGATCCTCCCCGGCATCACCCGCCGGTCGATCATTCGCATCGCCGAGGACATGGGCATCAAGGTGATCGAACAGAACGTCCCGCGCGAAGCGCTGTATCTCGCCGACGAAGTCTTCTTCACCGGCTCGGCCGCCGAGGTCACCCCGATCTCGTACATCGACAACATCAAGGTCGGCTCCGGCGTCGCCGGTCCGATCACGAAGAAGCTGCAGCGGGCGTTTTTCGACATTCTCGAGGGCCGCGCCGAGGACAAGTTCGGCTGGCTCACGCTGGTTCCCAAGTACGAAGGCGTACCCGTGCAGTAACCCGTCTTTCGCGGGCCGGCCGTACAGCCGGCATCGATTCCACAACGAACACATCAGACAGGATCGAGTCATCGGTCCTGTTTTCTTGTCAGTCGCCTTGCGCCTCGGCACGTCATCGGCTATATTGTCCGGTAAGATACGCATCAGGTCGGAAGAGCACCGACGTCCGTCGAACCATCGCTTGCACTCTGACGGACCATCAGCCGTGTCTACCGGCCGCGGTTTTTGGGAGGGACCCATGTCTCGAGTCGCCTTTCTGGCTTTCAGTTTCATTCTCATTATCATCG
>CAYPYM010000764.1:0-1915 GCA_964414435.1 uncultured Ignavibacteriales bacterium
GCCCGGCGGTGATCGATACGAAAGACGCCAAGGTCGACACGATCAAGACGTCGTTCATTCAGCGCATTCTCCAGGTGATCACCGATCCTAACATTGCCCTGATCCTGTTTTCGATCGGTTCGCTCGGAATCGTGATCGAGCTGTATAACCCCGGCTCGATTCTGCCCGGTGTGGTCGGGGCGATCTGTCTGATCCTCGCTTTCTATTCATTCTCGGTACTGCCGATCAACTACGCGGGGCTGGCGCTGATTGTGCTGGCAATCGTGTTGTTTATAGTCGAAATCAAAGTCGTCAGTCACGGCATCCTAACCGTCGGAGGTCTCGTGGCCTTTTTCTTCGGTGGACTTATCCTCATCAACACGCACGATCCCGACCTGAGAGTCTCCATCTCCCTGTTGATCACCATTGTCGTGCTGGTGGCCGCGGTGATGGCGTTGGTGATGTACCTCGTCATCAAGGCGCACCGTCGCCAGGTCACGGTGGGCGACAAGGGGATGATCGGGAAGACGGCGATCGTGCGCGCCAACGATATGGTTTTCGTGGACGGCGCCCTGTGGCGGTTCGATTCGAGCGACCAGCTCTCGATCGGCGACCGGGTGAGCATTGTCGATGTCCACGGCCTGAAAGTGAAAGTGAAGAAACTCGAAGCATAGCGGGGTATCCATTATGTCAGGACTCTTTCCCGTGTTTGTCGCGGTCTTTGTCTTTATCCTGATCATCATCTTCAACACGATCAAGGTGCTCAAGGAATACGAGCGCGGCGTCATCTTCCGGCTGGGCCGGCTGATTCCGGTCAAAGGACCCGGCCTGATCATCCTTATCCCGATTATCGATAAGATCGTGCGGGTCGACCTCCGCGTGATCACTTACGATGTCCCGCCGCAGGACGTAATAACCAGGGATAACGTGTCCGTGAAGGTCAACGCGGTGCTTTACTTCCAGATCGTCGAAGCTACCAAGGCGATCGTGAGTGTCGCGAACTTCTTCGAGGCCACGTCGCAGATCGCGCAGACGACCCTCCGGTCGGTGCTGGGGCAGGTCGAACTCGACGAACTCCTGTCCAACCGGGACAAGATCAACGCCGAGCTTCAGCGTATTATCGACGATCAGACCGAACCCTGGGGGGTGAAGGTCAGCGTAGTGGAGGTCAAGAATGTTGACCTGCCGCCCGAAATGACACGCGCGATCGCCCGTCAGGCCGAGGCCGAGCGCGAGCGGCGGTCGAAGGTCATCCATGCCGAGGGTGAATTCCAGGCGTCCCAGAAACTGGCCGACGCCGCGACGGTGATCGCCACCGCACCCGGCGCCATGCAATTGCGGTTTCTGCAGACACTGGTCGAGGTTTCCGCCGAGCGCAACTCGACGCTCATCTTCCCGGTCCCGGTTGATCTCCTGACTTCGTTGAAGAGTTTCTTAGACCAGAAGTCCGGCCCCGTGCCGGTCTAGCCGCAGGGGAATCGATTTCCGGCGGGGGCGACGGCCCCCGCCGCCATATACATGTCGCGACAGACCATCGCCGACCGACATCTCCGACTTACGTAAGAACACAAGCCGTCTTTGCCGATACATATACTAGAGCCCTTTGGCTGCAGGAACGGGGCTCTCGATTCAGAGGAGGCGGTCCATGTTCTCCATTCGTTCAGTCTTACAGGCGATTCCGATCACCGTAGCCGGGATACTCCTGGTTCTGGTGCTGTCGACCTCGGCGGTCGTGGCCGGGAGCGGCTGCACCAAGTATGCCGCCGTATACTGGAGCCACCAGACGGTCGGCGGCGACTTCGACGGCACCCGGGTGCTCTCATCGGTCAACGGCGATTTCGCCGTTCCGAATGTCCGCAACGGCCACGGATTCGGGTTTGCCCTCGGGGCTCGCAGCCGCTGGGTGGGAATAGAAGTCGGCTACCAAAAGTCGGAC
>CAYPYM010000765.1:0-1913 GCA_964414435.1 uncultured Ignavibacteriales bacterium
GGGGTGAGGTCCTGGCGAACGTTGTTGATCATCGAGCCGGAGCACCAGCGGGTGCCGTTGCCGAGCAGCACCATGCAGACCGCCCGCTTCTGGTCCTGCCAGTCGGCCCCCTCGGGGCAGTTGACGTTGTTGTTGCACGAACCGGAACTACCGAAGCCGAGCGCATCCTTGACGAATTCATCGTCGAACATGTCGCGGTAGGCATGGACGACGCGCGAAATGCGTAAGACCGGTTCCTCAGTCACCGCCGCCGGCGCCTCGTATTCGATAATGCTGACATCGCCCTTCACGAGCCCGGTCGCAAACGAGCCGTAATCCTTGTTGTTGCGGCTGGTGAAAGCGCCGATCACATACGAGTGATCCTCGTTATAGATGAACATCCGGGCGCCGTCGGGCAGCCAGAAACGGTCATAAATAATATTGATCGAATAGGCGCCGGGGGATTCGATCCGCAGCCGCCATACCCGGGTGCCGTCGGAAAGGGTTTCCCATGTGCCGGAATTGTCCATGTCCAGTTGGACGTCAAACCCGACCCCGAACCGCGGCGGAACATCTTTTGATTGTTCGGCCAGGTCCTCGGCGAGCATCGCCTGATGGTCGACCGCGCCGGTCCGATAGGCGGCGACCGCGGTTTTGGTAGATCGGTTGAAGGTAAGCGGCGTCCCGCCGCTTGAAATCTGGGCGCGTGCGGCCATGCCGCCGGCCAGGACGATCCCCGCGAGGAGGATCAGGACGTTAGTGATTCTCATGCCTTACCCCGCAAACTTCTGATGTGTGAGTATCGCTATGCTATGCTTTGTTTCGTTTTCGCTGAGAGTCTTCAGCAGGTGCGGAACGGAAGTAGCTGCCGGTACGATGAAGTTCGCACGGCATACCACCGCATGGCCGGGGCGCCCGGCCGCGGATGACTGGTGATTGTAGACGGACTGCATGACGGTACCCGACACGAGCCGGCGCTGCGCCCGGCACTCGTGGTTCGGGATGCACCCTTCTGATGTTGAAATCAATTGCTTTCGACAGCGGTCGAAAGAATCGGCGTGTCCGGTGGAAGCCTATTGTGATCTGAACGGTTGCGGCCCGGTCGCGACCGCGGCGTTCCGGACGGAATTGCGTATCCTCTTTCAAATTTACCGATTTTGAAGGTTGTGTCAAGGTCTTTCCCGGGTCAAAATCGACAAACTCAACCTATATTTGGCCTGCTGGCCCAAAAAAACGGCCGCCCGTTCGGGCGGCCGTCGATATTCGCATTCGACAGGATGCGGATCAGGAGCGTTCCTCGACCATGCGGTAAACGCGGCCCTCGAGCTGGAGCAACTGCCCCGGCTTCTCGGCCAGTTTCACCATCTGCATCAGTTCGGTGGTCGTCGCCACTTCCTCAACCTGTTCGTCGACATACCAGTGGAGGAAGCTGTGGGTGGCGTAATCCTTCTCGGCAATCGCCATCGCAACCAGATCATTGATCCGCTTGGTGATGTACTTCTCGTGCTCGACCGCACCGTTGCAGATCTCGAGCGCGGACTTCCAGGTCGCTTTCGGCGCCGGGATCGCCTTGAGCTCGACCGACGCCTGCTGGTCAACCAGGTACTTGGCGAACTTCGTGGCGTGGGCGTGCTCTTCTTCGGCCTGTTTGTAGAACCACTTCGCGAAAATCGGCAGGTTCATGTCTTCAAACTTGTAGGCCATCGCCATGTAAATGTACTCGGATTCGAGTTCCGCGGCGATCTGCTCATTGATCGCCTTCGCCATCTTCTTCGAAATCATCATCGTGTTATGCTCCTTTTGTTGCTATGTGCGTTATGTTAATTATCCCTACTAACCGATCTGTTTGATTTCGGTTCCCCCAATTTGGCGCAATCACCCTAAAAAGCAAGTCCTTGTTGCATATTTTTTTAACAACTGAAATCGGCTTTCAA
>CAYPYM010000766.1:0-1909 GCA_964414435.1 uncultured Ignavibacteriales bacterium
CCGCAAAGAGGCGGTGATTGATCTCTTCCTCCACGGAGTGAAAGCACGATGAAAGGAACTACAATCATAGCCCTGCTTCTCCTGACGACGCCGGCGGCGTTTGCCGCTACGCGGGATCTGACCCTCGATGAGGCGTTCAATCTGGCGCACGAGCACTCGTACGCGGTCAAGAAAGCCGAGGCCGACCGTCAGGCGGCGGTGGCGACGCTCGACGGCGCCAAGGCGGGGCGGTTCCCGACCCTCGATGCCTCGGCCTATGCGACCTATATCAGCTTTGTACCGACGCTCGATATCCAGACGCCGCTGGGCGATATCTCGCGCGAGGTCGGCGTGCACGACAATTACCAGACCGATATTCGGCTGACTCTCCCCCTGTTCACGGGCGGGAAGATCACGGGCGGGATCAACGCCGCCGAGGCGGGCAAGCGCTATCGTGAGGCGTTGCTGTCGGCGGCGCAGGACAAGCTGGACTACCTGACCCGGGTGCAGTACCTCAGCCTGTATCAGGCCGACCGGGCTGTGACGGCGGCCAGGCAATCGCTGCGGCGGGCGCAGATTACTCAGGACGATGTCAGCTCGATGTACGACGCCGGTGCGGCCGATTCGGTCGACATTCTCGAAACGAATCTGGCCGTCACCGAAGCGCAGTACGGGGTGGACCAGGCGCAGTCGAACCGCCGGGCGGCGGAAATCAGCCTGCTGCAGCTGCTCGGCCTTCCGGCGGAGGATTCGCTGAATCTCAAGACGGACGTTCCGGAACCGTCGCTGCCGCCGCTGGAGCTGTCGCTCGACCGTCCGGAACTCAAAGCCGCCGATGCTGCGATCGATCTGAGCATGGCGCAGGAGAAGCAGGCGAAGGCGGGGTATTTTCCGTCGGTGGCGGTGTTCGGCGGGTATTCGTACGGCAAGCCGAATCTCGACCGGTTCAACAACACCTGGAACGACTATTTCACGGCCGGCGCACAACTGAGCTGGTCGTTTAATCTCGGATTGAAGTCTTCGCACGATGTCCGCCGGGCGCGGTTCGCGACCCGGGCGGTGACAAACGAGCGGGGCAACCTCGACGATCAACTGCACGAACAGGCGCGGATCGCCGCGGAGAAATTCAAGCTGGCGTTCGACCGCTATCAAAGCGCGAGCCGACGGCACTCGATTGCGTCGGAGAATTACCGGCTGGCGCAGGCGCGGCACAAAGCGGGCGTGCTGTCATCGAATCGGCTCCTCGAAATCGAGACGGCGCTGAGCGAAGCGGACGCCTCGCTGGCGACCGCCCGGGCGGGTTTCTATATCGCCCAGTCGGCGTGGTACTATGCAATCGGTTCGGACAAACTAACGGAAGGTCTGTGATATGAGACGGGTTCAGGCAATTGTGGTGATAGCGCTCGGCGCGACGATCGCCGGCTGCGCGGGTGAACAGAGCAAACCGGGTGGGTCCGGCCTGCTGGAGGCGACCGAGATCATCGTCTCGGCCCAGACCGCCGGTCAGGTGACGGTGCTCAATTTCGATGAGGGGACGGATGTCAGGACCGGCGA
This sequence comes from uncultured Ignavibacteriales bacterium, assembly GCA_964414435.1. Taxonomy (GTDB): domain Bacteria; phylum Zixibacteria; class MSB-5A5; order GN15; family FEB-12; genus JAGNLV01. Next base: position 1,534 of record CAYPYM010000766.1, read on the forward strand.
TACCATGCTGGTGATCGATCCGACCCAGACGCAGCTTCAGCTCGATGCGGCTCAGGCCGGCCGTGACGTCGCCGTGGCGCAGCTCAACGCGGCCCGGCTCGAGCTCAAGCGGGCGCAGGAGACGGAACGGTACGCGGCCAAGGAACTCGCCCGGGTGGAGCGCCTGGTAAAGTCGAGCACGGCCACACAGAAGCAGCTCGACGATATCACGCACCAGCACACGACCGCGACGATTGCGGTCGGATCGGCGAAGGCGGCGATTGCCACCGGTGAAGCGCAGATCAAGAAGATTGACGCCGATATCGCGCGGCTTCAGCAGACGCTCGACTATTCGTATCCGACCGCTCCGGGCGCCGGTGTGGTCACCGAGAAATAC
>CAYPYM010000767.1:0-1908 GCA_964414435.1 uncultured Ignavibacteriales bacterium
ATACATAACCGCACTATAATTTTGAAATTACTCCCCCATTACCCGACTAACGGCCTTTATAAGATTGTTGTTTTTATAATATCAGGGAATTTTATATGAAACATTTTATAGTGCGATGTAATAAGGGCATAAAATTATTGCGGGTCATTATTATCTCGTTATTGATTGTGCCACCTGTATTTGCACAGTGGACAAAAACAAACGGGCCCTATGGAGGATATATTAGCTCACTTGCAATAAGTGGGGACAATATATTTGCCGGCGCTGCAGGTGGCGGTGTATTTCTTTCAACGGATAATGGATCAAACTGGAATGAGGTTAGCAATGGTTTATCAACTGACGATCTTATGTCACTTGCAATAAACGGAGACAATATATTTGCCGGCATCTGGAGTGATGGTGTATTTCTATCAACCGATAATGGATCAAGCTGGAATGAAATTAATAATGGTTTCACTGATAAATATATTTATGCGCTTGCAATAAGTGGGAATAATATATTTGCCGGCACCGGTAACGGTGTTTTTGTATCAACCGATAATGGATCAAACTGGAATGAATCTAGTAATGGTTTGGGGAAAAGCACAATTTTATCGCTTGCAATAAGTGGGGACAATATATTTGCCGGCACCGATAACGGTGTTTTTTATTCTACGGATAATGGATCAAGCTGGAATGAAGTTAATAATGGTTTGACAACTACAAATATTTATTCACTTGCAATAAGCGGAAACAATATTTTTGCTGGCACTTTTGGCGGCGGTGTATTTCTTTCAACGGACAATGGATCAAGCTGGTCAGCAGTTAATAATGGCTTGACAAATAAAGTAATTCATTCTCTTGAAATAATCGGGAATAATTTATTAGCCGGTACCGAAGGTGGTCTATTTCATTCGATAGATAATGGATCAAACTGGACGATAGTTAACGCAGGTTTGACAAATTATGTTTTCACTTCATTTGCAATAAGTGATAGCAATATATTTGCCGGAACCAGTGATGGTGTATTTCTTTCAACCGATAATGGAGCAAGCTGGACCTCTGGTAGAAATGGAATCACAAAGGAAAATATTCTATCCCTCGAGATAAGTGGAAACAATATTTTTGCTGGTACCTGGGATGGCGCATTTCTTTCAACCGATAATGGAGTAAGCTGGACTGAAATTAATAATGGTTTGGCAGAAAGCTCAATCCTTTCACTTGCACCAAGTGTGGACAATATATTTGCCGGTACGCCTGACGGTGTATTTATTTCAACAGATAACGGTTTAAGCTGGACTGCAGTTAATAATGGTTTGACAAGTACATATATTTCTTCACTTGCGGTAAGCGGAAACAATATATTTGCTGGCACTTTTGGTGGCGGTGTATTTCTTTCAACGGACAATGGATCAAGCTGGTCAGCAGTTAATAATGGTTTGACAACCACAAATATTTATTCACTTGCAGTAAGCGAAAACAATTTATTTGCCGGCTATTATGACGGTGTATTTATTTCAACAGATAACGGTTTAAGCTGGACTTCGGGTAATAATGATTTGGCAGGTACAAATATTCAATCATTAGCAATAAGCGGAGATAATATTTTTGCTGGAGCTCTTGGTGGTATATTCCTTTCAACTGATAATGGAACAAGCTGGTCGGCAGTTAATAATGGTTTGACAAATTATGTCATTACTTCATTTGCAATAAGCGGAGGCAATATATTTGTCGGTACTGGTGGGGGTGTATTTCTATCAACTGATAATGGAGCAAGCTGGGAAGCAGTTAATAATGGTTTGACAAGCACATATATTCTATCACTTGCTATAAACGGAAGTAATATTTTCGCCGGTGCTCGTTTAGGAGGCATATGGAAACGCCCGCTTTCTGAAATGATAACTTCTGTTGAAGGTGATCTAACTAAAA
>CAYPYM010000768.1:0-1908 GCA_964414435.1 uncultured Ignavibacteriales bacterium
TGTCGCTGAACCAACGGTAGTTACCGTCTCGACAGCGCCAACGGTATTCGACAGTCCCGGGCATGTTGTCGTTGACGCGCCTTGCGAGCAATTCGGAGAAATAGTCGTCCAACCTCTCCAGGTCATCAGGATGGAATCGCTTGGCGGCCTCGGCGAAACCCATGGCCATCAGGTCGTCGGGGGCAATGCCCAACAGGGTTTCGCACGCGGCACCGACATAGTCGTAGGTGAGTGTCCCGAGGTCGAGTCGATAGACGATATCGCGAGAACTGTCGAGCACCTCCCGGAACTGGGCCTCTTTCAGTCGGATCGCCTGCTCGGCTTCCCGCCGCGAGGTGATATCCAGGAACGTGGCGAAATCGGCGGGCTTGCCATCCTGCCAGATCGTCTTGGAGAACAGGTCCACCCATATGACCTTGCCGCCGCGAGTTATCATACGGGATTCGTAATGCGACACGACATCAGGGTCACCCTCTTGCTTCCGTCTTGCTTGTTCCATAGCGAAGGCCCGGTCGTCCGGATGGAGGATCTGGCTGTACTGGCGAGGACCGAACCCGAGTAGTTCCTCTCGGGACTAGCCCAGCAGCTCACACAAAGCGTCATTGACAAACACGAACTTCTCGTTTTGCAGGATGGCGACGCCGAGCAGGGACTGCTCGGACAGCGCGCGGAAGCGCTCCTCGCTCTCACGAATGGCCTGCTCAGCCTGTTTCTTTTCGGTGATGTTGCTGACGATACCGATCAGGCCGATCGGTTCCCCTTCACTGTTGAGAACAGGGGCGCTGTTGAACAGGAACCACATCTCGCCGCCATCGGGTTGCACGCTACGGGTCTCGCGGTTCAGCACCGGTCTGCCGTCGGCGATCAACTCGGCGTCCTTTTGCTTGCAGTGGTCGGCTCTTTCGCGGGTTGTCAGATCGTAGTCGGTCTTGCCGAGGATCTCGTCCTCGGAGCGGGCGCCCTTGCCTTCATAGAAGGCTTGATTAGCCAACACATACCGTCCCTCAAGATCCTTCATGTAGAGCGAACTGGGGATGGTGTCGATGATCGTGCGCAGCATCTGCCGCTCATCGCGCAGCGATTGTTCGATCCTTTTGCTCGCCGTGATATTGCGGACCGCGCCGACCAGGCCGATGACGGCGCCCTCGGCGTCGCGCAACGGGGTCTTGTTGGTCAGCACCCACACCCTAACGCCGTCGGCCCTGAGCGACGATCGCTCCAGGTCCACGCACGGCGTGCCGGCGAAGACCTCCAGGTCCAGTTGCCGCCATTCCGCGGCTGTCTCGGGGGGCGCGATATCGAAATCAGTTTTGCCGACGATGCTTTCGACGCTCCACCCCGGCGCGTGGCGGGTTCTGGCGAACTGCTCGTTCACCACCAGGTACTTTCCGTCGGTGTCTTTGAGATACACGGATTCGGGGATCGTGTCGATTGTCTGGCGAAGCAGTCGACGCTCATTGGTGAGGCGTTGCTCGGCCAGCTTGGCTTCGGTGATATCCCGGATGATTCCCACAACCCCCGCGACCTCCCCGGCGCTGTTGACGTACGGTGAGATGGTCTGCCACGACCACCAGGGATTGCCGTCGGGATCATGATCAGCGGTTTCGCGGCCGACGATAGCTTCGCCTGTCCGCATGATGGTCAACTCCTCCTCACAGATCCGATGAGCGGCTGCTGCCGAGTGAAAATCGGCGGTCGGCTTGCCGATGTAGTCGGACTCCGCTTTTCCCTGGCCCATGAACGAGAGGAATACGTCGTTGACCATCAGGAACCGGCCCTCGGCGTCCTTGACATACAGGGCATCGGGCATGCTGTTGAACACGGTGCGGAGCAGTTCGCGTTCATCGCGGATCGCCTTCTCGGCTTTCATCATGGTCGTCACGTTTCGGGTGACCCCGACCAAGCCGA
>CAYPYM010000769.1:0-1904 GCA_964414435.1 uncultured Ignavibacteriales bacterium
ATCGCCTTTTTGCTACCTCGATACATTTAGCAGCAATTTCGTCCATCTCCTTTAATGAAAGGCCAATTTTATATTTGTCTCTCACTTCATCTATGAAATAGTCACCAATATCAATTACAAGCTTGCCTGTAATATTTGTTTTATATTGCCAGTCAATTACAGGTGATTCATTATCCAAAACAGCTTTTCGGATCATATCGTCTATTTTAATTGCCGCCTGTGTTGAGATTTCGTTTTTAATTGTTGTGTCCTGAATCTTCTCTTTCAATGATTCAATGCATAATCCATAGAATGCTTTGGCCGCTTCTCTATGCTGCAAAGCTGCTGGAATATCACTATCAGTATGTGTTATTACTTTATTCATTATATCCTGAACTCTCTGTAAGTATTGTGCTTCGTTAATTCTTTTGGCTTCATATTCTGCTATAGAGTCTTTCAATAGCGCAGAGAACTTTTTATAGAAGACCGGGTCATCATCCATTTTTTCCGAAATATGTTTTGCAGTTCTGCTTGCAATTTTATCAGCCCTAGCGGCTTTGCCAACAGTATTCTCAACCTCCTGTTGAAACTTATCTTTATCAAAAATGTTTACCAGCTCAGTTATTTTATCAACCCTGTCAGTTGTAATGTGTGTATCGATTAGTTTCTGAATCTGGCCTTCGTATTTCTTATAATCAATTTCATCACTATATCTTTCAACCACTGCTTTGCGTAAATTCATAAACATTGCCAAATCTTCTTTGTACCTGCTGATAGTCTTATCATCGGTTTCTTTATGAAATTGAATGGAAGAGAGAGCAAGTTTAAATGCTTTGGCAAATGCAGCTAATTTATCGTAATATAAATTTCTTTTACCTTCATCTTTTAGCTCCAACTGATAAGCTTCCGCATCCCTTTTGTTTGCAACAGTCTTAAACATATCCCAGAGTTCAGAATGCTTTTGGGGGAGTTTTTTAATTTCCTCTGTTATATTGATTATGGTTCCTTCAATGTCTTCAGCATCGAATTCTTCGAATGAAGAATATAATATGAGGGCCTCATCCAGGTTTTCTATCACACCGTAATAGTCAATAAGATATCCGAAATCTTTATCGGGGTAAATACGGTTTACCCTGGCAATCGCTTGGAGCAGTTTATGTCCCTGAAGATTACGGGTCAGGTATAATACTGTATTTTTTGGTTCGTCAAAACCCGTTAGTAACTTGTCAACTACAACGATTATTTCAGGATCTTTCTGGTTTTTAAAACGGCTGATAATATTTTTCTGATATGTTTGAGCATTCCCATGTTCATCCATCATTCTTTCCCAGAACCGGTTCTCTTTTTCTGATGATTTTTCATAAGCGCTGTCTTCACCCTCTCTTTCATCAATAGGAGAAATCAGAACTTCACTGCTTACTATTCCTATATCATCCAAGGATTCTTTAAACTTAATTGCACTTAGTTTTTTATCACATACTAATTGAGCTTTAAATGGAGTACCCTGCCAGTTATTCCTGAAATGCAGACTGATATCCCATGCAATTGCGTAGATTTTTTGTTCTGCACTGTTTAGTTGATCTGCCCGGCTGAATTTTTTTTTAAGATCAGATCTCTGGTACTCTGTAAGCGGCTCTGAGATTTTACCAAAAAATGTATCAATTGGATTTTCATTGACGTTTTGTTTTGCTACTCTACCTTCATACAAAATAGGAACTATAACTTTATCCGGTACAGCATCAGTTACGGTATAAGCATCAATAATTCCCCCGAATTTGCCGGCTGTATTTTTGTCTTTTTTGAAAAGCGGCGTACCGGTCATAGCAACGTAACAAGCATTCGGCAATGTTTTCTGCATCTCGATGTTGAAAACTCCATATTGCGTTCGATGTCCTTCATCAACCAAAACAAAAATATCCGGACTC
>CAYPYM010000770.1:0-1902 GCA_964414435.1 uncultured Ignavibacteriales bacterium
TTATGTCATTGTCGCTTCTATCCTCAGGTGTTTGTATAAAAAATCCGTCGCTTGTCAAACCCGTAACAACGTTGTTTTTTGTAGTTAATTCCTGATTTGCAAATGGCGAAGAAAGCCCATCCCCCTGAATCTCATATATCTCTTTTATAAGTACAGTTGTAAAATGAAATTCATAGTCAGCTATCATATTATTTGGTGGATTGTCGGTATCCGTAATATTCGCTGCATATATTGTTACGGTTATAGTTTCGTTAGGCACAAAATTAGCGTCCGGATCTAATACAAAACTTTTTCCACCGCCACTTACAGTAGCAGTGATATTTCCGCTTAACGATCCGGTTATATTAAACCACGTCCCTGTTGTGTTTACATCTTCGCTAAATGTTATTCCTATGTTTGCATCAACTGAAATATTCGACTCATTATTGGCTGGTGTGGTTGTTAATACTGAAGGCTCACCACCGCCACTGAAAGTCTGTCCGGTATTAATAGCACCAAAGGTATTTGGCGCAGGTGAATTCCAGATAAAATCTTCATAAACAGTTCCTGTGCCTGATAATTGTAACGAATAACCAACGGCTGTTGATGATGTTTCTTCAACTCCTATATCAGTACTCATAATTCCGTCAGCCGGTCCTCCAACTCCTGTAAAAGTTCCCTCGTAGCTTAAGAATTGAATTAAATTTGAAGAGTTGTCAACTAAAGCTATACCGTCCGGTGATCCATTTTGAATCCCATTAACCGGATAACTGACGGTCACTACACCATAACCGCTGCCCAAATCAGGAATTGTTCCGGATAAAGTTGTAGTGTTATAAGGAGCCCCACCGTTGCCATTATATAATACAACGCTCCAGCCGGTAAGATCTGTTCCGGCCGGGCCCGCTATTTCTATTGCTTCTCCAGCATCAGTGCTTGCATTGTCATAGTGTAATTCATTTATAAAAACAGTGGTCTGGACATTTACAAAAGTCTGTGCGGTATTAATAGCGCCAAAGGTATTTGCTGCAGGTGAACTCCAGGTAAAATCTTCATAATGCTTTCCCGTGCCTGTTAATTGTAACGAATAACCAACAGGTGTGTCTGATGCTTCTGCTACTCCTATATCGGTACTCGTTAATCCGTCAGCCGGTCCGCCAACTGCGCTAAAAGTTCCCTCGTAGCTTAAGAATTGAATTACATTAGCAGCGTCGTCAACCAATGCTATACCGTCCGGCGATCCGTTTTGAATTCCATTGGACGGATAACTGACTGTCACTACGCCATAACCGCTGCTCATCAAATCAGGAATAGTTCCGGATAAAGTTGTAGTGTTATAAGGAGCCCCACCGTTGCCATTATATAATACAACGCTCCAGCCGGTAAGATCTGTTCCGGCCGGGCCCGCTATTTCTATTGCTTCTCCAGCATCAGTGCCTGCATTATCATAGTGTAATTCATTTATAAAAACACTGGTTTGGGCATTTACTGCAATTGTACAAAAAGAAAACATCAGGAAAATCGCGAGTATTATTTTACTCCATTTTTTAGTAAAGTGACAGATTACCATACTTCCTCCCTTGATTTGTTTTATGAAGATATATTTAGTTAAACATTTATTTAGTCATCATCTAAAACTGTATTGAACTTCCCTGCAGTTAAATAGACTACCCGGCTAATAAATCTTTAGTAAAATGGTCAGTTCTTTTTTATCGGTAAGCAAGCTTAAGCCCCTATCCCTTAAAATATGATAAAAACAGGATAGCTTTTCGTATCCAATATCTTTACAGAATAATAAGTCCTTTGTATAGTCTGATATGCTTACCCCTGCATTTCTTATACGTTTCCCAATTTAATAAAAACCTATAAGTAATGAAATACTTGAAAGGAAATTTTATATTAAAATTATTTTAATTCTTAAAA
>CAYPYM010000771.1:0-1902 GCA_964414435.1 uncultured Ignavibacteriales bacterium
GGCGACCTGTTCCTTTGCGGACACATGGCCCGGGCGAACCCCCTGTGGCGGACCTTCTCTGCCGAACGGGAGGTGCTGATCGTGTTTCTCGGAAGTCACACCTACATTTCCCCGACCTGGTACAGCGTGCCGTCGGTCCCTACCTGGAACTACACCGCCGTCCACCTCTACGGGGTCCCGCGAGTCGTCGAAGATTCCGTGGAGCTCGAGGAGATCCTCGTGCGTCTCGTCGACTCCCACGAGGCGGCAAGCGCGTCGCCCCGGCACTTCCGTCTCGGGGAGCTGCCGCGGGAGACGATCGATCAGATGATGCGGGGAATCGTCGGGTTCACGATCGCGATCACCTCGATCGAGGCGAGCTCCAAGCTCAGCCAGAACCGCAGCGACGAGGATTTCGACAACATAGTCGAACGCCTCAAGGAGCGGGCGGACCAGGATTCGCACGGAGTCGCCGCGGCAATGGAGCGGGTGCGAAGGTTGAAACGGGAACACTGAGAGATCGGCGGCCCGTCCGGCCGGAAACACGCGGGCGCGGCCGGAGCAGTGACGACCCGGTGAGGCCGGAGGCTCTCCGGCCTACAGCACCGCGCGGAGCGCCGCGATGAAGCGTTCGACGTTCTCGGGCCGCGCGGTGTGGCCCATAAGACCGATCCGCCAGATCTTGCCCGCAAGGGGTCCGAGGCCGGCACCGATCTCGATGTTGTGCTCGCTGCGCAGCCGCGAGCGAACCTTCGCCTCGTCGACCCCGTCGGGGACGACCACCGAGTTGAGCATCGGCAGGCGATAGGGGGCCTCGACGAGCATCCCCAGCCCCATCCCCTCCAGACCGCTCACGAGCAGCTCGTGGCTCTTGCGGTGGCGCTCGAAGACTGCCTCCTCGCCCTCTTCGAGCACAAGCTCGAGAGCACGGTAGAGGGCGTAGATCATGTTGATCGGTGCCGTGTGATGGTACGTCCGCTTGGCGCCCTCCCAATAGTCCATGATCATCGACAGATCGAGGTACCAGTTGGGAACTTTGCTCTTTCGGTTCTTGATTTTCGAAACAGATCGTTCCGACATCGTCACGGGGGCGAGCCCTGGTGGGCAGGAGAGACACTTCTGTGTGCCGCTGTAGACCGCATCGGCGTGCCATCGCGCGACCTCGACCGGCATCCCGCCGAGGCTCGTAACCGTATCTACGAGAAAGAGTGCGCCGGTATCCTTTACTATGGCGCCGATCTCGGAGACCGGGTTCGCGACGCCGGTCGACGTCTCTGCGTGGACGACTGCCACGATGTCGTATCGCTTCTCAGAAAGCTGCTTACCTTCTTGGAATCAGTGTACTTTGAAAGCGTGACAATCTCGTCAACTGTAACGCCCTTTGGATGGGGCTTAACAGCTATAGGGGGCTTTGGCACGGCTGCCGCGCTCCTCTTGAACAAAAACTTTTGGCCTGTTGGGTCTGTAAACTTTATTTGCGCGTGCGGGTTTGCAATTGCCGTTCTCCTAAGGTACTCCAAAGGGCCTTGTTCCGAGTCCCGGTAAATCACTCCCTTGAACTTTGCGAGTTGCGGGATTTTAAGTGTAGGTCTCAGCTCTCTATGTCGTCTATAGAATATTAGGCTTGCTCCTGCAGAGATGATGATCGATGCCAATCCGGTAACAAATGACAAAGCCAGCAGATTCCCTTTTGCGTAACGATAAAGAAGGGCGATCACCGCTAGGTACGCTGCATTGTTCGCCATTTGTATTGCGACGATGATCGATGAACGTTGAAGTCCCGCAGCAACCGAATTGATCATCGAAAAAAAGAATCCCGAGAAAATAAAGAAAGCGGTGACCATTACAACTCGTTTCAGATAATTTCCCGATAATTCTTGATAGTTAAAAAACGCCCTCCAGTCGATAAATTGAGATACTCCA
>CAYPYM010000772.1:0-1898 GCA_964414435.1 uncultured Ignavibacteriales bacterium
CCTTAAGGGAGTGTCAATTAAATAAGATGAGGTTTGTCGACGTAAGTCGTTAGATGACAGCGACTAGGTCTTTCTCGATCCAGCCCCGCCGCTTGTTTTCGAAGAGAACGTTGTAGAAATCGCCGCTTTCGTCCAATATCTCCACCACCAGTCCTGGGGAAGCATCCAGTTCCTTGTCGGATAGCAGCGATGGTCCGGTGCGAACCACGGCGTCATCGCCAACCACCACGGCGGTCTCTGTCCGGTAATCCTTCTCATACTTAACGGTCGTAAGAAGGGCGGTGACAAACAAGAGGATCAGCCCTACGGTGATACCGATTCTCACCAGGGCGCCGCGATTGTTGAAGCCGAAGCGGGCGGTAAGCAGCAGGAACAGGAGTATAAAGAACCCAGAGGTCACCCAGGCCAGAGTGTTCAATCGGTAGGGCCGGACAATCTGGTCGAACAGGCTGCTGATCGGATTTAGCTGAACCCCTTCCATCTGGATCGAGGTAAACCGTTTGGCGAAATCGAGATTCCCCTGAATGTCGGGATCATCGGGGTTAAGCTTGCGGGCTCGTTCATAGTAGAGTATAGCCCGACCGAGATCACCGGCTTTGAAGTAAGCATTGCCGAGATTGAAATACAACGGCGCCGACGCCAGTCCCATCGACACGACTTTGCTGTAAATCGTCACCGCGCTGTCGTACTCTTTGGCCTTGAACAGGTCATTCCCCTGCTTGAACAATTCGTCGGCCGTCTGCGCGGCTGCGGACGTGCTGCCTGCGATGAAAGCAAGTAACGCTATGGCCAGGATGAGCCGTGTCTTCAAAACTTGACTCCTTCCATCCGCACCATCAGGTCTTCGGCCCGCTGCAGGGTCTTGTTGATATCAGCGCCTTCGACGGAGGTGGAAGCAAAGCGGCCGAAGTCGCATCGACGCAGGAAGTCGGTCGTATCTTTGATGAGTCCGTCTTCCGCCCCTCTCCCCTTCAACAGCTCCACCACCCGGTCGGTGGTCAGGCCGTGAGGCGAGACGTTTAGTTTGTCGGCAATGTAGGACAGAACCACCTGGCTGCTTTCGGCAAAGAACTCGCCGGCGGTCTCCGGCTTAGCCAGGCTCCGGGCGTTGGCCAGCCGTTTGCGGGCCTGCTTGGAAGCACCCCGCGACCGGGCGTAGCCAACATCACCGGCCAGTTTCTCTCGACGCACCCGCGCAAAAACAGCGAACACAAACACGAGAACCGATGCGGCGTTGACCGATATGTACAGAGCCTTGTGCGAGAGGATTCTTCCGACCGGCTGTAGATCCCCCGGATCTTCCTTGATGAAATGAATCTCTTTCGACTGCGAACTGAGCGTCTGGTCCGGACCGGCGTACGGCGTGGCATAGTCGGCCGCCGCACCGGTAGCTTCCTTGACGCTCAGTTGGATCGGCTGAGTTCGGGAAGTCTGGTATCGTCCCCTCTCCGGGTCGAAGTAACTGAATTTGATTGAGGGAATAGTCAACTTGCCCGGACGCTTGGGAATAAACACTTCCTCGAAGATTTTCGTGCCGCCGATCTGATCCTTGGGCTTGGAGACGCTTTCACTGCTCGAGGCCCGGTAGACTCGGAAGTCGTCGGTTTCGGGGATGGTCGGCTCCGCTACCGACTTGATATTGCCGACTCCACGAATGGATATTTCCACCGTAACCGGCTGGTTTACCTCGACCGAAGTCTTGTCGGTTCGCGCGGCAATCGAGAACTTGCCTATGGTCCCGGTAAAATCGGCGGGGCGGCCGGCATCGGGAAGCGGCTTGACGTTTATTTTGATCGGATCGGAACGGACAGTCACATCTTCGCCCTGCCCGATGGCGCCGAAGATATCGAACGGATCACGGCGGCGGCTCTGCGTTGCCACGGTGGTCGTGATAGTCG
>CAYPYM010000773.1:0-1894 GCA_964414435.1 uncultured Ignavibacteriales bacterium
CGAGCTTGGAGTTGAGTTCCTCGCGTATCTCTTCCATCTCTATCAAGGTGTTCTCCAGCCGCTCCGTGAAGCGGTCGTGGACGTCCTGCATCTCTGTGTGCATCCTCTCAATCTCCTCCACCTTGTCGATGACCCCTTCGAACCGCTTCAGCTGGGAAACAATCTGGTTGTAGTCGGATAGCCGGACGAACATCTCTATCCCCTTCGGGATGAGGTCCTTGGTCGTCAGCTCCTCCTTTCCCATTGCCGGCCGCTCCCTCACAGCATCTCCCGTCTTTATTTGCCTTGTCATTTTCTTTTCACCCGATATCTCTCCTTCGACAGTGTCCTTTATTGTGAGGAGGTCCTCCTTTGTGGGTTTCTCCTCCCCGAGTATCTTGCGGACTATTCCCATGGACAGCTGACATTGGGGTGATTATAAGTTTTTACCCTTGAGTTGCCATCCCGACTATATACCCAAGAATGAGTATCCATGCCCAGGCCCCCATGGGCGCGGCGGCCACCCCTCCGGTCACCACGGGCTTTACATCAACCTTTATCGTCACGTCGTCGCTCACTAAAGAGTTGCTCTTGCTCCTGACCCGTATCCTGGCCATTATGTCGTCCACCGAGCCGGTTTCCTTGGCGGCGGAGACTGTGACCAGGAACTTCCTGACCTCCCCGCTACCCAGCTCGAAGTCCTTGCTGCTGACCCCGTCGACCTTCACGAACGCCGGGTCCGACAGGTGTGAGGGGTTTGGTATGTAGTCCGGGTCCACCCAGACGGTGTAAGAGTCCTGCTTCTCCTGCGGGTCGCTGACCACCAGCGTCAGCTTGAGGACGTCGCCCAGGTTGGCCTCGTAGGTGGACTCGGCCGGGCTCAGAGCTATGAACGTGGACCTGGAGCAGGTGCCGCCCAGGCAGAGGAGGCCGCCGGTGCACTGGCCGTCTGAGTTGCAGGATTCTCCGAGGTTGCCCGTGCAGGTGCCGGAGACGCAGCGCAGCCCCTCGCCGCAGTCGTCGTTGACGGAGCAGCAGTCCGGGTCCGTGCCCACGCAGGAGGAGGATGCGCAGACGCTGTCGCTGCGGGTGGAGCAGTCCGTGCACGAGGCCGAGGCGTCGCACCACTCACCGGCCGCGCAGTCTCCGTCGGTGGAGCAGCAGTCCAGGTCGTGGTAGAGGCAGGACAGGCTGGGGCACAGCCCGTCGTCGCTTATGTTCAGGCTGCCGTATGACGTGTCCGCCTCGGGGCAGGCTATGCAGGCGTGGCGGGGCGTGTAGCAATAGTGGGCGGAGCCGCAGTCCCCGTCGGAGTTGCAGCCCTTCGGGTCGAGCGAGTAGAGGCCGCTGACGCTCTGGTAGGAGCAGAAGCTGTTTGTTTGGTAGGGCTTGCACTCATACCATTCTGCCAGCGAAACGGGTTCCGGGTCCGCGCACAGCCCGTCGCCGCAATACTCGGAAGCGCATTCCCTGTCCTGCTGGCACGCCGTGCCCAGCTCCTTCTTCGACCTGCAGAACAGGTTCCCTTCCGGGAAGCCGGTGGTGTAGTTGTCGCACCACTGGTCCTGGTTGCAGCCGGAGTCGGACAGGCAGCACTTCTCGGACGAGAGGCAGCAGGCTCCGCGCTGGAAGTGCTCGCCGTCGGGGCAGCACACGCCTCCGGAGCAGGTGAAGTCGCCCGCTTCCGAAGAGTTGAGCCAGCACCACCAGCTGCCTGAGCTGCCGCAGCAAGTCGTGCAGTCTGCCGCGGCTGCGCACTGGACAAGCCTGCCTGTGCCGTTCACGGCATACTGGTAGGAGACTACCGGCAGGTCCACCGTGGCCACATAGTGGATGCCCGTGAAGTAGTCCCCGGTCAGCCATGTGGCGGTGACCCAGGAGCACTGCTGGGCGTTGTCGAACTGGAACTCTTCAT
>CAYPYM010000774.1:0-1892 GCA_964414435.1 uncultured Ignavibacteriales bacterium
CTCGGGTATCTGATCGTTCGGTCGGGGTTTCTCCCCAAAGCGCTCGGTGTCCTGTTGATCGTGGCGGGGGTGGGATACCAGATCGACAGTCTTGCCCGTATCGTCCTCACCAACTACGCCGCCTATGAGGCGATCCTCACGCCGATAGTGTTTATTCCGGCGGTGGTCGCGGAGTTGTCGCTGGCGCTCTGGCTGCTGGTCAACGGAGCGCCGGGGCGGTCTGCGTCGACCGCTGTCACCGAATAGAGCAAAAGCCTCCCGGCGTTGCTGTCCTGCCGTGCGTCTTCCCAACGACGCCCTTGCAGATTTCCCTTCGAACGACTATACTGCCTAGCAACTGAATATCGCCCCCATGATTGCGCCGCGACAGCACCTGACATGCGCGCGGCGTACGACGAGGTTACACATGCACAGCTACGCTCGCACGCTTCTCATCACGATTATCACGGGACTGGCGTTCACCGTGCTCGGCTGCGGATCAAAGGACGCCGACAAGGCCAAAGCCGACGCTTCCGCCACCGACGGCATCACGATCGGCGTTTCGCTGCTCACCCGCACGCATCCGTTTTACCAGGATCTCGAACAGGGCCTCCGCGAGGCGGCCGATTCGAACGGCTTCCAGCTTCGCGTGACCGCCGGCGAATTCGATGTCGCCAAGCAAAAAGATCAGATCCAGGATTTCATCACGCAGAAAGTCAACGCGATTATCGTTTGTCCATGCGATTCGCGTTCGATCGGCACCGCGATCAAGGCGGCCAACGACGCCGGCATTCCGGTGTTCACCGCCGACATCGCCTGTCTCGCCGAGGGCGTGCATATCGTTTCCCACGTGGCGTCCGACAATATCGCCGGGGGGAAACTGGCGGCGCGCGCGGTAGCCGAGGCGATCGGCAAGTCGGGTAAGGTGGCGATCATCGATCATCCCGAGGTTGAATCGGTGATTCAACGGGTGAAGGGGTTCGAGGAGGAGATCGCCAACTATCCCGATATCACGGTCGTGGCCAAACTGTCCGGACACGGTGTGAAGGACCAGGCGTTCCGCACCGCCGAGGACATTCTCCAGAGCCACCCTGACCTTGCCGCCTTCTTCGGTATCAACGACGACAGCGCGCTCGGCGCGATGGCGGCGGTCGAGAAGTCCGGCAAGTCCGGCAAGGTGAAGATTGTCGGGTTCGACGCTGTCCCCGAGGCGCGGCAGGCGATTCAGGCGGGAGGCATCTACGCCGATGTCATCCAGCAGCCGAAACTGATCGGGCAGACGACGATCAATGCGGTGAAGACATACCTGTCGGGCGGGACGGTCCAGCCGACCATCCTGATCCCCTGCGATCTCTACACGAAGACAAGCGGCAACTAGGCCGACAGGGGCGAAACCAATGGGACGCTCAGCGGAGGGCAGCCCGGAATGACTCCGTACATGCTGGAGATGACCGGGATCGGCAAATCGTTCGCCGGCGTGCGCGCGATCGCGTCGGCCGACTTCAATCTTCGTCCGGGTGAGATCCACGCCCTGGTCGGCGAGAACGGCGCCGGCAAAAGCACCCTGATCAAAATCCTCACCGGCGTTCATCATCGTGACCGCGGTGAGGTCACACTACGCGGGGAAGCGGTCGCGTTCCGCCGGCCGCTCGACGCCCAGCGGGCCGGGATCGCCACGATCTACCAGGAATTCACGCTCGTGCCGTCGCTGTCGGTGGCGGCCAATATCTTTCTCGGTCAGGAACATCTCACCCGCGGCCTGCTCGATCACCGCAACGAACAAAAGAAAGCGGCGGAGCTGCTGAACCGGCTCGGGGCTTCGATCGATCCATCGGCGCTGGTTTCCAGTCTCACCGTGGCGCATCAGCAGATTGTCGAAATCGCCCGGGCGCTCGCCCGCGAGGCGAATATCC
>CAYPYM010000775.1:0-1892 GCA_964414435.1 uncultured Ignavibacteriales bacterium
AGCGGGGGCGGGTTTTCATCTTGTTAAACAAAGCAGCCATGACAGATCTCTCCTTGGGGCGGCGGACATCGGCGCCGGCAGCCTCGGCCTCGACCCGGCTGCGCAGAGCGGCCAGCGGGACCGTCTCGGTCAGATCGGGCGTGGCGGCAACGGTCAGATCGTCCTGCATCATCCGCAGGGCCCGCGCCCGGGCGGCGCATGCTTCGCAGTGCTGCAGGTGGTCGATCAGGGCCGCGTCGGTGACGATTTCCGAGCCGGTCGTAAGCGACTCGGTCAGTTTTCGCCGGGCTTTCCAGCAACGCATATCTCATCCTTGCCCGTGAGGGCGGTTGCAGTTTTCTGCTCGGCGGTCATTTTTTTCAGAACCGCCGCGCGCATCTTTTTTCGGGCCCGGAACAGACGGACCTTCACGGCACTTTCCGATCTTCCGAACATCCTCGCGATCTCGGCCACTGGCCAGCCGTCGAGTTCGAACAGCACCACCAGCGCGCGGTCGTCGGCTGAGAGCGTCCGGAAGGCGTGTTCGAGACGGCGCCGTGCGGCGTAGGTCGCCTCGGGGTTCGATGTGGCGCCCCGCTCACCTTGAGCGTCCCGTACCATCCCCGCGCGAAACCGGCTCCGCCGGCGGTTGCGGAAAGTGTTGACGATGATCCGATACAGCCACGGGCGGAAAGCGCCGGGATCCCGAAGGCTGCCGAAATTGGTGAGGGCGGTGACCAGCGCGTCCTGATACAGGTCGTCGCCGTCGTCACGGTTGCCCGCCAGTTTGCGGCAGAACGCCCGCGCCCGCGGATGTTCCGGTTCATGGAGTGTCCAGAATAGGTCCCTATCGTGTTCCATGCGCCCTTAAGACACGCTCGGCAACGCCGAGGTTACCGGGTATTTGAGAGATCTGCAAACGACGCAGTCTATAGGTATTGATACGGCGGCATGAGGGTAAAGGTCCCCTCGGACCGACATTCTCTGCGGTCACCCGACCGGCTGCCGAGCGAGCAAACCGATTGCTCAGCGGAGAATCCGGCCATCAGGCGGCGGACCGCCGTCTCATTCGAGCCTCTCAGCTCCAGCACGATTAGCGACACTATCAACGTCCAGAGGATCAGGTTGAACGGCACGGTGATCAGCGGATGCAACCGACGCGGGAGGCGACCGCTCTTCTTCAGCAGCGGGTGCGCCCGAACCGTACCCACAACCCCGACCGCCAGAATGACGAGAACGGGGAGCCTGGCGATTTGAATGAGCTCCAGCTCCCTGGCGTCGAGCGTCGTGATGATTCCCGAGAGGAGATAGTAGCCCAGCAGCATGATCGCCGCATAACGACTCTTGCGGAAAATACCGTATGTAAGACCGGCGATGATGATGACATCGATATACGAGATCGGGCTGCTGTAATCGGCCAGTTGATCGCTCAGGGTGATAAGCGCGAGCGTGACAATGACAGCCATCAGTGCGGCCAACACCACCCCCATTTCGGCGGCGATCAGAATCATCATTCTGGCCGATTTCAGCCGGGACTCCTCCTCCCCGGTCAGAGGCTCCGGCGCCGGTTTGACTTCGACCGGGGAGCGGTCAGACGGCTCGACGCGGGTAGCCGCTCCGCCCGGTGCGATGGTCGGATAGGCGGTGTCGGCGCTCACTTCTTCGGCGCTCTCCGGCACCACCACTTCCCGCCCGCACTGGCGGCATTTGGCCGTCTCACCGACAGTCAGGAATTTGACCACGATCGGGGCGTTACAACCGGAACATGGAAACTGAAGGGCCAAGATGCTTTCTCCCGTATGCCGGGTCGCCTGCCGGCAGGTCGATCCGATTGTCGCAAGATACGATTCAATGCACCAACCGGCAAGTTCGTACCCGGTCGGCACGCCGCCAGAAATCCCTGTCCGCAGGCA
>CAYPYM010000776.1:0-1884 GCA_964414435.1 uncultured Ignavibacteriales bacterium
CAGCTGAACCCCCTGTCGTCGGCGAACACGAAAACATAGGTCTGAATCACGACCACGCTTTCGGCCGGGATCCACTTGTAGACGAACTCCCACGCCGGCCGGCCGCCCTCGACCGTGATGTCCTCGTCTTTGAGGATCTCGAGTCCGGACAGGCCCTCGACAATCGGCCGCATCTTCTCGTGCGCGAACTCGTCGATGTCATCGAACTGCAGATTGCGGTCGATCGCCAGCAGCAGCATATGGTTGACCCCGTCGATTTCCGGACCGTAGAAGGCGTAGACCGTCTGGTCGTTCCATCCCTTGGGCAGGTCGAAATAGAATCGGCTGTCTTTCTTGCTCATGGCATCTCCACTCGCTTCCGCTATTTGATCACCACTATCGATTTATCCGAGGCGGCCACAACCGCGCCGTTGTCGAGCACGACCGGCGGCGTGCGCCAGACTTCGTTATCGGGATCATCGTACGCCCATACCTGTTCGCCGTCGGTATCGAAACATATAACCTTTACGCCCGCCGAGACGAGAAGTTTGCCGCTTCCCTCGACCGTCGCGACCGGCACCTCGCCGATCAGTGAGTCCTGCCAGGCGACTTCCTGATTCCTGATCGCTGCGACCGTGCCCGTTTGCAGCAGATAGATCGTGCCGTCCTTCCCCACGACCGGCGGCTGGGTCGGATCGGTGACCGGCGATGGCATCGTCCAGAGCTGTTCGCCGGTCGGCGAATAGGCGCGCAGGACGACGCCTGAGTCGAGCGTCATCAGGACATACAGGGCGTCATCCGGGCCGAACGAGGCCGATATCGGGCGGAACTCACCGCTGTCGATATCCCGGCGGGCGCCATCGGCGCCGACCAGTGCGACCGTCCCGGGGTAGGCCAGCGCGGCGGTTCCCTTCGATGACAGCGGCGGCCGCACGACGACACCGTTGATATCGATCTTCCACAGGGTCGATAACTCCGGGTATTGCTTCGAGAAAAGTGCGAACGACTTTTTGATATCGTGCGGGTGGCCGAGATCCTGCACCCCGGCGAGAAACGTACTCTCAGCCGGAAGGAGACAGTACAGTTCGGAATACTCGCCCAGGCCGGGCACAAAGAAGTCCTCGGCCACCGGTTCCTTGAAGCGATCGAAGGTGGTGCGGACGAGCTGGAAGTTATTGACGTAGACAAACGTCCCGGCCTCGGTCAGCCGCAGGAAGGTATGCGTCGACTTCAAATGAAAACCGAGGGTCTTCTGGTGGGGAAGGTTGACGGCAAAGAAGACGTCGCCGAAATCCACCAGCACGCGGCGGTGATCGACCGCCAGCAGCGTGCGCGCGCCGCCCGGTATGTCGGTGTCGTTGTATCGGAACTTGGTCGCGTCGGCACCGGTCGCGGTGGCCGCGGCCGTCACGCCCGAATTGAGTCCGGGATTCGCGTAGACCTGTTCGTAGCGTTTTGTCATCACGTTATTTGCCTCTCCGCCCGCTTCGGGCCGGCGCTCGCGATCCGCTTCGCCGTTGCCGCTGCACGAAAGCGTCAACAGGGCGACAACCAGCAACGCCAGTCGGGCCGCTCCCTTTCCTGGTTTCTTCATCTACGTCTTGACCGTAAAATCATGGTTCCGCTTGCTCTTCACCCAGTCGGCCAGAAATGTCAGCTCGTCGAGAGCGATTGTCGTGACCGGCTGCTTCACCGTGCCGCCTTCGGTGGTCGGCACTTCCTTGAACGGCTTCAGGCCAAGTACGTAGCGGAAGATGCTGATCTGATTGTGTTGCTCGTCGATCTTCGGGTCGCCGGCGGTGTACGCGCCGTCGTTGAAATCCGCTACGTACGGTCCGTCGGTATCGTTGTGTTTCACGATACCCAGGTTGAAATGGGCACTTCCGGATGCGCCCATGTTATAGT
>CAYPYM010000777.1:0-1884 GCA_964414435.1 uncultured Ignavibacteriales bacterium
CTTTCCGGAGGATGTTTAATGATGGTCTTCCGGGGAAAATATCATGTTTTACTACCAATGTGAGGAGGGAGCAAAATGGGGATATTATCGAAGTCCCATGACTTCCTGATCACCCAGACTCTGCGCACAATGGGCAGTTTTCTGCCGTTCCTTTCCGATGAGAAGCTTATCGATATAATCAGGAAGCGCATCGACACGGAAGTACCCTATCCGGAAGGCAGGGACTTTATCACGCGAATGCTGCTTGTCGCGAAGAACAGGCTTGCAAAGGCATCGAAGGCGTGCCGCAGGAAAGCGATTGACACCTTCATCGTCAACTCCCAGGTCAAGGGTGCGAAAGTGCGCGAGTCTCTTAAGAACAAGCTCGGGTACTGGGCGCCGTATCTTTTCGTTATCAGCCCCACAATGCGCTGCAACCTGAACTGCTACGGATGCTATGCCGGCGAGTACGAGAAGAGCGGCACCGAGACCGACCTGCCGTGGGAGCTTCTGGACTCCGTGCTCAAGCAGGCAAAGGAAATGGGGATTTACTTCATAGTCATATCCGGCGGCGAGCCGTTCGTTTACCCCCACTTCTGGCGCATGCTCGAAGAGCACAACGACATGTATTTCCACTCATACACCAACGGCACGCTGATAGACAAGGATGCTGCGAAGAGGCTCGCGGAACTGGGGAACCTCCTGCCCTGCATAAGCGTCGAAGGATTCGAAGAGGAAACGGATGCGCGCCGGGGCCAGGGCCATTACAAAAGGATACTCAAGGCGTTTGAGAATCTCCGTAATGAGGGAGTCCTCTTCGGATACTCGGCCACGGCAACAAGGACCAACAACGAGCTCGTAGCGAGTGAGAACTTCATTGATTTCTATGTCGAACAGGGATGCTTTGTCGGCTGGTACTTCAACTACATCCCGATTGGCCGCAAACCTTCCTTCGAGCTGGTTCCCACGCCGGAGCAGAGAATATGGCGGCGCCAGCAACTTACCAGGATGCGCGCTGAGAAAGATATTGTCCTCGCCGACTTCTGGTGCGACGGCACGCTCTGCGGCGGCTGCATTGCGGGCGGCAGGCATTACTTCCACATAAACAACCATGGCGATGTCGAGCCCTGCGTCTTCTGCCACTTCGCCAAGGACAACGTGCGCGACAAGCCGCTCGAAGAGATTCTCGATTCCGACTTCTTCCGCTCCTTCCGCAGGCGCCAGCCTTACACCGATAACCTGCTGCGGCCATGCGCGATTATTGACAACCCGCAAGTACTCAGGGACGCCGTGCGCGAGAACAATGCGTATCCGACACACGAGGGAGCCGAATCGATAATAACCGAGTTCACGGGAGAGCTCGACAATTACGCCGAAAAATACGCGCGGGTGGCGGACAAGGAGTGGTACGAACACTACCTCCCGTCGCTCAGCGATGATGACAAGAAGACGCTGCTTGACTACCTCAAGTTCATAAAGGATGAGAACGAGAGGATTTTCATTGCCAAGCAGCAGGCCGAGATTGTATAAACAGGGCAGCGGTTAACCATATAACCCCGTCTCGGTGGAGGCGGGGTTGTTTTTTGGAAAACGACTGTGAAACACAAAGAAAAGACGGGAATCACCGCTACGCTTCCGGTGGAAGTTGTTTTCGCCGCGGGCCTTGTGCCGGTGGACCTGAACAATCTCTTTGTCAGCAGCCCGGACCCGGCGGAATTGGTCGAACAGGCCGAGCATGCCGGTGTCGGTGAGTCTGCCAGCAAGGTGATGCGGATGGGGGTGATGTCGGCATTTGATTTTGGTCGGGCCGATGTGGCGCCCCAGGAGGAAACTTATCGGGTCGTCTCAGTAGGTGGCGTCCTGCGGACGGCAGCGTCGTCGAAAACACTGGTGACTGTTTTGCCG
>CAYPYM010000778.1:0-1881 GCA_964414435.1 uncultured Ignavibacteriales bacterium
GAGCTGATCGGACTCGCGGCTGCGCACCTGGATCGACGGATCGCCGAAAATGTGCCAGGTGTCGTACATCTCAACGCCGTCGGCGCCATTGATATCGATCATCTTGCACGAGCCGTTGTAGGCGAGACCGCCGTAGGTCAGCCGCGTCTCGGCCACGAGCAAGTCGTTCATCTCGTCCTGCGCGTCCATGGGCGGATTCCACGACTGGTTAATCGACGACATATAGGTCGCGATGGCTCCGGTCGGCGCCCCGTTATGAGTGGCGCGCATCCATGCTTCCGCAAAGCAGGTAGTGCCGCCGAAATCGCCGTTGACACAGGCGACACTGAAAATAAACGGAAGCATGTTGTCGTTTGACAGGTTGTTCACGTCGCTGTTGGAGAAGCCGGTGGTGCCCCAACTGGTGGCACTGCCGTGACCGCAGTAGTTGATGATGCTGCGGCCGCTGTTCAGCGCGCTGGTCACCTGCGAGGCCGACGCGGACGCATACAGCTCGTCCACGGAGACATAGTTCCAGCCGAGCAGGTCGGTGCGGATATTCCCGATGTGTTGATAGTCGTACTCGCCGAAATGACCGGGGCCCTCGCCCGAGCCGATACCGGTTCCATGAGCGAGCCAGCCGGCCGGGATATTGCCCTGTTCGTAGTCGATCGTGCGCTGCACCTGAGTCTGCACCTGGGCGACGTTCTCCGCCGAGAAGCGACCGATGATGATATCGGGATAATCGTCGCCGCCCGCGACTTTCGCATAGCTCGGATCGGATTCACCGCCGGAGGCGTATGGCGACGCCACCTGAGCGGCATCACCGACCAGCAGGACGAAGGCGAGGCCGGTGCTGTCGTAAAAGTCCTGAATGAAATTCGTGATCGCCGTGGCGTTGTTGCCAATACCGGAGACGTCGATCATCGTCGTCTTCATACCCTTGCGGACCTTCCAGTCGACCAGCGGCTGCATGTCGGTGGCGAAGGCGTCGTAAGTAATGATCAACATGTCGCCCGTCTCGGGGACCAGCGTGTATTTCTGTCCGGCCGTCGAATAATTGAGGAAGTGGCGGCTGTAGATCTCGTCGAAATCGGGCACGAGGCCGATCGCGCTCTTCTCGCGATACATCACGTTGGTCTCGCCCGGCCCGGCACTGGTCACTTCGACCGTGATCGAGGTATAGACCCGCAGTGTCCTGGTGGCCGGGTTGTACTGGAACGGATCGATTTCGACAACCGCGCCGCGATAGTCACGCAAAATGTACGGCTCGCCCAACGAGGCGACTTCCTCGGGGAAGAAGCTGCCGCCGGAATAGGCCGGCCCGAAAGTGTAAGGCACGTCGTCAGGGTTGATCGTGCGGAGCAGATTCCCCTTCGATGGCAGCACCGGCATGTCGGGGTAGTCGACATAATCCGAGGCGATGACGCGGATATCCATGCGGGCGTCATCGGGGATGATAATGCTTCGATTGATGTGGGGAAGGGCCGGCTGCCCGGCTTTGAGGAAATTACCCTCGTGATCGAGCGTGATATAGTAGTATGTCTCGCCGTTGACATCGATCGCCTCGCGATAGAAGGAGCCGAGATCGTAGCGAACGATTGTTCGCACGTCATTCGACTCCTCGACCACGACATCAAGTTGGTTCGATGTCGGGGCATCGGCGATCGTGACCAGATCCGCTTTGCCGGGCGAGCCATAGGGGCCGGCCAGGAGCGGCGGCGAGATGATCAGGGCTAACAGGGTTGTCAGGAGCAGTATTTTTCGCATAGCACCCTCGCTTGCGTTGGTGGGGAGCGGCGGATGTATCTCTTCTCGGACCGGGGCTCCCGCGTTGTGCTCAGGTCAAATCCCCCCGGCCGCGCTTGAACGGCCGGGGGGAGAGGTATTGTCATAGGTCAG
>CAYPYM010000779.1:0-1875 GCA_964414435.1 uncultured Ignavibacteriales bacterium
GGCCGTGGCCCTCTTCCTGGTCGATCAACGGATGCCCGAAATGACCGGGGTGGAGTTCATCGAGAAGGCGCTCGCCCATTATCCACAAGCCCGCAAGGTCCTCCTGACCGCATACGCCGACACCGACGCCGCCATCAAAAGCATCAACGCCGTCAGTCTCGATCACTATCTCCTGAAGCCCTGGGAGCCGCCGGAGCAGCATCTGTATCCGGTGCTCGACGATCTTCTCAGCGACTGGCTGGCCGCCGCTTCGATTCCATACGACGGGATCCGGGTCGCCGGGACTCAGTGGTCGGCCAGTTGTCACGGCGTCAGAGATTTTCTTACGCGCAGTCAGATTCCGTACCAGTGGCTGGATATCGAGAAAGACGGTCAGGCCAGGGCGCTGGTGGAGTCGCTCGGCGAGGAAGGAACGAAACTGCCGGTTGTGTTTTTCCCCGACGGCAGCTATCTCGCCAACCCGGCCCCGCAGGATCTGGCCGAACGGATCGGGATGGCCGCCCGCGCGAAGCTCCCCTTCTACGAGCTGATCATCATCGGCGCCGGTCCGGCCGGGCTGGCCGCGGCGGTCTACGGCGCCTCGGAGGGGGTGCGGACACTGCTGATCGAAAAAGAGGCCACCGGCGGTCAGGCGGGAACGAGCGCCCGAATCGAAAACTACCTCGGCTTCCCCCAGGGTGTGAGCGGCATGGACCTCGCCCGGCGCGCCACGCTGCAGGCCAAACGACTCGGCGCCGAGATCCTGACCCCGCAGGAGGTCGTTAAGGTGCGGGTCGATGATCCGTATCGCATCGTAACGCTTCGGGACGGAACCGAGCTGAGCTGCCACACGCTCGTGATCGCGACCGGCATGACCGTGCGACGGCTCGACATTCCCAGGCTTGATTCCTTCGTCGGTGCATCGGTGTTCTACGGCGCGGCGATCACGGAGGCCGAAAGTTGCCGGGGTAAGCACGCGGTCGTTGTCGGCGGCGCCAACTCCGCCGGGCAGGGTGCGGTGTATCTCGCGAGGTTTGCCCGCGAGGTCACGATGCTGGTTCGGGGGGAAACGATTGAAAAGACGATGTCGCGATACCTGGTCGAGCAGATCAGGCGAACCGGGAATATCAAGATCATGCTGCACTCGGAACTGTCCGCGGTCCACGGCGACAGCACGCTCGGGGCCATCTCGGTTCTCAACAACGCAACCGAAGAGACAACGCAGCTGCCGGCCGACGCCATCTTTCTGTTCGTGGGCGCTTTCCCCCATTCCAAAGTGGTCGAGGATGTCGTCGAGGTCAGCGAGCAGGGATTCGTCGTGACCGGACCGGACCTGATGCGCGAGGGGCGCTGGCCGAAAAACTGGAAGCTGAAGCGGGATCCGTACCTGATGGAAACCAGCGTGCCGGGGATTTTCGCGGTCGGCGATATCCGTCACAACGCCGTGCGACGGGTGGCGTCATCGGTCGGCCAGGGTTCGATTGTGATCTTCTTTGTCAGGAAATATCTCGAAACGGTGTGAGACCGGCGGTCGGGCACTCTCGATGCGGCCTCGCCGTACGCGTCAATCGGCCAGGCCGATCTTCGCCAGAAACGCCGGCCAGCGGGGATCGCTGCGAAGCGGTCTCAAGAACGGGTGGGTTTTGGAGAGCGGAACGCCGGAGTCGTGGATCTCATACGCCCGCTCGAGCGCCTCAAACGCACCATCGATATCCCCCCGGTAGGCGAGTACGTTCGAGATCTGAAAACTCCAGTGCTCTCCGGCGGCGCGCAGTTCTTCCAGCCGCTCGTCCGATTCGGCGGTCCTCCCGAGCGCATGGAGCGCGATCGACTCCCCGCACAATCGGTAGCCCCCTACTTTCTCTTTCCGAATCGCCTACAATGCCCCCTCGTAGT
>CAYPYM010000780.1:0-1591 GCA_964414435.1 uncultured Ignavibacteriales bacterium
TGCTCAAGTTTACCTTCGAGGCGTCCGAAAAGGGCGAAGGCATCGGCGGTCGCATCATATTGCTGCCACTGCACTTGGCCCTTCTGCGGCTCAGTGCCGCCCCAGGAGAAGCGCTCGCGCACCCACCCGATGCCGGCGGCTCGCAGCATCTTGATGAGCTGTACACCGCCCGAGCTCCCGACAATGCCCCCGGCAATCAGGATCAGGCCCATTTTGAAATCGACGTTGCCGAGTCGCCAATGAGCGAAGGTCCCCGACGTCGAGGCGGCGACAATCTGGTTCGCGTCCGACGCCGCCGCAACGGTCGGGGGAATACCGACCATCATGAGCAGCGGCGTGAGCAGAAACCCGCCGCCGACACCGAACAGGCCCGACAGGAACCCCACCACGATGCCCAGGGCGAGGAGCAGCAGGATGGGCACGCTGATATTGGCGATCGGAAGATATATGTAGAAATGCGACATTGCCTATACTCTCACTTGCTTGAAGTCACTGGTTGCGAGGCCGACGCCATCGATTCGGCACAGACTGCAGTATACCCGTCGCGGTTACCCGCTCGGGTCGGCCGGTGATTCGGCCAGTTCCAGCAGCAGCTCCTTCAGATAACTGATTTTGAACGGCTTGGCGACAAACGCCAGCGCCCCGCTGCGCATCGCCTCATCGGCCGTGTCTCGGGTGGCGAAACCGGTTATCACGACCGGCTTGATGGCGGGGTGAAGGCGCTTGGCCGTCCGAAGCACCTCGAGTCCGTCGGTGCCGCTCATCTTCAGGTCGGTCACCAGAATATCGAAACGTTCCTCCCCCAGCCGTCGCAGGGCGTCGGCACTGGTGAAGAGCGCCTCGACCGTGAACCCGATACGCTCGAGCGAAGCTTTCAGGCGCTCGCCGACAATCGGCTCGTCATCGAGGATCAAAACCCGGGTGTCTTTATTCGGACTCACTGGGCGCCTGCTTCGCATTCCGCCGCGCCCTGCGCGCCGCCTTGACCACCTGCTTGTGGATGTCCTCCGCCTTGAACGGCTTCAGCACATAGGCGAAACCGCCCACCGCCTCGGACGCCCGCAGCGTCTCGAGAGTGCCGTAGCCGGTGATCAGGATGACCTCCGAGGGACTCGCCGCCTGCTTGACCGAAACCAGAACGTCGATTCCGGTCGGGCCCTCCATCTTGATGTCGCTGACGATGACGTCGAACGTCTTCTCCTTCAATCGATCCAGCGCCTGCCGGGAGGAGGTGAAAGTCTCGACCGACATGCCGCGTTTCGTCAGGTAGTCCGCCAGTCGCTCACCGACCACCTCCTCGTCATCGAGCACCATGACCTCGATCTGATCGCTCACTGTTCTCTCCTTTCATCACGTATGGCGGCCGAACCCGTGTTCTCCGCCGGCAACTCCCGACCGTCCGGGGCCAGCTCAACCGCGAACGTCGTCCCTCGGCCGACTTCGCTGCTGACCGATATCCGCCCGTGGTGCTTTTTGATGATGCCGTAGCTGACCGAGAGTCCCAGACCGGTTCCCTTCCCCACCTCTTTGGTGGTGAAAAACGGGTCGAAGATCTTATCGATCGCATCGGCGGAAATGCCGACACCGGTGT
>CAYPYM010000780.1:1601-1873 GCA_964414435.1 uncultured Ignavibacteriales bacterium
CTCGATCCGGACCGCGCCCTTGACCACCCGGCTCATTACCCGGAGGACGCCCCCGTTCGGCATGGCCTGAATCGCGTTGACGAAGAGATTCAGGAAGACCTGCTGAAGGTTATGGGCATTTCCGAGCAGACGCGGGAGATTGTCCCCCAGGTGAAGTTCGAGCGTGACGCTGTTCAGGCTGATCTCGTTGCTCAGCAGCTTGGTCGTGCGGGTAATGACGTCGTTGATGTCGAGCTGCTCGAACGCGCTCTGATCGCGCCTGGTGAAATCCA
>CAYPYM010000781.1:0-1873 GCA_964414435.1 uncultured Ignavibacteriales bacterium
TACAGCATCGTGTTGATTGATTTTATGTCTTTCCGTCATGGAGGGCCGAACTTTTTCCACTACTTAACAATCCTTCGCCAAATAACGTTGGATACTGCTCACAGGTGTGTCTCTTTTACAAAACAGCATTGAAGATTCAGAAATCCTTCAAGAGGAAAACTAGGCAACCCATACAAGCTGTGCATCATGATCGAAAGCAAGCTAAAGAACTGAAATAGAACTTTTGAATATGTACAAAGTTTTGTTTTGCTGGGCTTTCTCATTAAAATTGTAAAAGCCAAAGCAAACAATGAACCGAGAAAGAAGGGGGCAAACTTCTATATGTTAGGATTCAAGCTTTATTGGCAGCGATCAATATGAATCCTGAAAATTATAAATCGATAAGGAATAAGCCAAAACGAAACAATGCAACTAGCCGATCCAAGAGCCAGATGTTAGCAAAGGTTAAAGGCTCTGATTCCACTGGTACTTCAAAATTGAGGGCGATCTACTCCAATAAAACTGAATGGGCAACTAAGACACTCCCCAAGCTAAAAGAATAGTTGAAACGAGCCCTTCAAAAGCATAGGAAACTTTTATAATACTCTTCCTTTTCAAAGATACGAAAGTGAATTTAGATGGCTGAATCAATTGAAAAAAGAGTACAAAAAGCACTCGACGAAATAAGACCCCAAATCCAAGCTGATGGTGGAGACGTGGAACTTGTAGCAGTTGAAAAGTTGACTGTCAAGGTCCGCTTGACCGGTGCATGTGCGGGTTGCCCTATGTCAGCTATGACTCTTAAACAGGGTGTTGAAGCTCTCATAAAAGAAAGAGTTCCAGAGATACTGAAAGTTGAAGCGGTAAAATAAATAAGTCAAGTCTGTATTCAACATCTAATTCAATTTTCTTTATCCACAGTAATTAGGGTTTTGGCGATTGTGTTTTGATACTGCTTGCGCGGTTTTTTGTCGACCTGTTGTTCAGTTCCTTTTTGAGCAAATTAAATGTGTGAAATATTGATCTTTGAGCTCTATTTGCATACTGCAGTGTTGTTGTGTTCGACAACTCAGGTTTCTTAGAGAGCTTTTATATGCTTGGAGTATGTGTTAGGGTTTATCTATCGGTTTACACATTTATGAAGACATGAGAGATATGTCTTAAAAGACATATCAATCTGTCATAAACACGACAGAGGAGGAAACGGTCTAAAATGATTAATAACTACCAAAAAGAAATTCAAACAAAACTTACTAAAGGGCTTTTAGATATGATCATTCTTCAATATCTTGAACAAGAATCCATGCACGGATATCAGCTAATTACAAAAATCCGTAAAGGATTTGGTGTCTATTTTGGTCCAAGTACCGTTTATCCACTTCTCAGTACATTAGAAAAAAAGGGGTCTGTCAAAAGCGAATGGAACATGGATAACGAGAGACCTAGAAAAGTTTATAGTCTTACACATGAAGGAAAAGCTCTCCTGAATTTCACCGCAGGATCACTAAATCTCATCTGCAAAAATATGTCTTCTGGGAACAAAGTAAGACCAGAAACAACACCAATTCAGGCAATTAAAACCAAGTACCAAAATCAAGTAAGCGACATACTTGTTTAACCAGCAAGCGTGCATGATGAATATTTTAGGAATTTATGTCTTGGCTAAAGTGACTTTGAACTCCGATTACTTGTCACACCCTAAAAGAAAATGTATTTACTCATATGTGGCTGTGATTACACAATCACAACTCTATATTTAGTGTGGTTCCTACATCTATTGAGGTGTAACTTTTGTCAAAAGCTCAACCTCATCCTGGACATGAAAAACACCTCTGCAAAATGGTAGAGGACAAAGTACCCATAGAGAAGATAAAGCCACTTGTGAAAAATGCCA
>CAYPYM010000782.1:0-1872 GCA_964414435.1 uncultured Ignavibacteriales bacterium
TCCGCGCCTCAGGGGTGGCATTGGATTCTTCAGCTCTTATCTACCTTATGAAGTCCAAGTTGCTGCTTACGTTACAGGAGCCGCCGGCTGTCTTGCCCAAGGTTCCAACGGATTTTGTTCCGCCTCCTCTCTTCTTGCCTCTACGTCATGAGTTAACTTCGACGACCATTCAAAATTTGCTTGAAGTCTTAGATGATGTCTTGAAGGGCGAAAAGCTCTTTAGCCTTAACCACGTGGTTGAGCAGCATCCTGTTTTGCCATCTGTTACAGATTTGTTGCCTCAATTCGATGCGTTCATTGCTGAACTTGAGTTTCAGGTTGATAAGTTATACGGTACTTTATGCGAGAAAGTGCAGGGTCAAGGAATAGTAGATTTTTCAACCCTTTCCAAAGGTGCAACACGCATCGAAGCGTTGCGGATGTTTATTTATTTGTTGTTCCTTGCACAGGATGGCTTGGTTAGCCTGTGGCAAAATGAAGAGACAGAAGAATTGTACATAGCTGTGGGGAAACTAAACCTTGGAAAAGTCGAAAAACCAAACAGTTGAACAGAAATCTGAGCTCGAGCACGCCCAGGAAACCGATCGTAAGATGCATCGATTAATTTTGTTAGAGGCTGCTCTGTACATCGCTGGTCGCCCATTGGACCTAAACGAGCTCTGCCAAGTCATAGGTAGTCGCTCAAAAAAGAAAGTGAAAATGTACATTCACACACTCATTCAAGAATATGCTACAAGGAATACGGCGCTTGAGATTTTGGCGCTAAAAGATGAACGTTATGTTTTGCAGGTGAAAGCAGAATTTACTCCTTTAATTAAAAAGCTTGTAAACAAGCCTCTTCTCTCTTCTGGTCCCCTAAAGACACTCTCATACATAGCTTATCGGCAGCCCATCTCGCAGAAAAGAGTAATTGATGTTCGAGGACAACACGCGTATGGACATGTTAAGTTGCTTAAAGATATGGGACTGATTATGTCTGAGCGCGCCGGACGGTCTTTGGCACTGAAAACTACAGATTATTTCGCTGACTACTTTGGCTTGACCGCAGACCCATCGGTTATGAAGAAGGACCTCAAGAAGATTTTCGGCGAAGCCATAAAAGAAGACTTAGCGGAGAGACAGCAAAAAGAAAAAAAACAAGAAGCAGAAAACCTAACAAAAACAGGCAAACCCAACTAATTCTGCCTTCTAAGCGTTTTCGAAACAGAATTGCCTACTCTTGACAAATTGTCTATTCCCTGAATTTTCACGATTTTCTAGAGAAACATATCTTTTGTGTTTGGCAGGCTTTTGCAGCATCGGTCATGCGGGATCATCCCTCAGTCTTTTTTTGCAATCAAACGTTTAGTTTGAGGATGCCAATCATTTCCCACAATGGCATCCACTTTATTTGAAGATAAACCTCCCCCCAAAACTCATTCACACCACAGTTGGCTGCATCTGCTTCGCTACATCACGCACAAATCAACTGGGATACAAAAACAACTTAAATATCAAAACAACTCTGAAACAAATAAAGAAATAGATCACAATAAAAAGGGGTTTTAGACATCTATTTCTCTACAGAATATTAGGTCCTTAGGGCTTTGTTGATATGCCGCAATTGGAGCAGTAAGTTGCCGTTTGAATTAAACCTGCTGGGTTGTTAGTATGGCAGAGAGTAATCCTAGGATTGCGAAGCGTATTGCTGCTGCAGTTGCGGAGAATTCATTATGAAGTAAACGACAACTGCAAATATCCAAGCGCCGAATATCAGTAATAAGCCGACTCAAATTATTGTTAGTATAGAGCCCATACAAAGCAAGGTGTCAGCGGTTTCAAACGATTGATCCCGGTCTTCTGACATAATATATTGAAAGACTTTTCAGCGAC
>CAYPYM010000783.1:0-1871 GCA_964414435.1 uncultured Ignavibacteriales bacterium
TTTCGTCCATAGCGGCCGTCCTTTCTCTATCAGAATCCGATTATTCTCCAGTACCCGAAGAAGCACCATCCCCAGAGCACCACGAACGACAACAACACCATAACAGTGCCGTGCTTGAGGAAGTCGCCCAGCGTGACGAGTTGTTCCCCGGTGATCGGGTCTTTCGCCATCGTGTAGGCGATCGCATTGTTGGGTGTCCCGATGATCAGCATATGGGCGAACGACGACGCGAAGGCGGTTGCGAAGCCGATCATCCACGGATTGGTCGCCGAGATCTTCGCCATCGGCACCGTGATCGGTCCGATCGACGACACCGCGGCGCCGTCGCTCATGAAGTTCGTGACCACCCCGGTGAAGATGCTGGCCGCCATCGCCAGCCCCTCGCCGTGGCGCATGAACTCGGGGATCACTCCGATGAAGCCGTCGGCCAGAAACAGCGCCGCACCGGTCACGGCCAGCCCCTTCCCCATCGCCGAGGCGCTGGCATAGAGCGCGACCACGTCCCACTGAATCGACGCGATATCCCTCCACCGAAGGATGCGAAACACGTTCAGTGCGACCAGGCCGAGAATGACCGGGCCGCCCATACCGAGTTTATCGCTCGCCGTGATCCAGAGGACCACCACGGCGATCAAGACCGCCGCCGTGATGTACTCGTCGCGGTTCATCGGGCCGATCTTGTCTGACGCGTCTTTTACCAGCGACGATGCGTTCACCTTCTTGAGGTTGATCTTGGGGCGAACGACAAGATAGAAATACAGGCCGATTACCATCGCCATGACCGGCACGAACGGCAGGCCGTACTTGACCCACTGGCCGAAACTCGGCACCGAACCGTAGTCGGCCATGATGCCGAGCATGACCGCGTTCCTCCCCCCCGCCGCCGGCGATCCGGGGCCGCCGCAGTTGGCCGCGAAGCAAACCGCCAGCACGAACATGACGACCATCGCGCGGTCCTGGCGGACCCCCGCCGTACGAATCGATGTGACGTAGACCATCATGAACAACGGCATGATAAACGCCACCAGGGCGTGCTCCGAGACGAAGGCACAGGCAATCCCGAGCAACGGCAGGAATACGAAGAGCAGGAGCGGGATATTTCGCGCCGGTCCCAGCAACAGCAGCCCGATCCTTCGGTCAAGCCCCGTCTTGCTGATAGCCGCCGACATGGCCAGGACGCCGAAAATGAAGATGACGGCATCCTTGGCGTACGACGCCGCGATATCATCCGGTTTCATGATACCCAGAAAATACATGAACACACCGACCAGCAGCGCCGTGATCCCGATCGGCACCGCTCCGCTCGCCCAGAAAAGCGCCGCCACCCCCAGCACGCCGAGCATCACCTTGGCGCGGGTGCTGACTTCCTCCGGCTCCAGCGGAGTAACCGTCCGCTTCCCGTCGGGTGAAATCGTCACGTCACCCATCCCGGTGTAGCGGCTGTAATAGTCCGCGATCGTCTGCCCCACCGCCATCTTCCGGTACGAGGCATAGCCGACACTGATATCACTCAATTCCCCGGTCTTGGGCGTGCCGAGCAGATCGAGCATCCGTTGCGGGGTCGGCATGAACACCATCAGGGCGAACAGCAGGAACCCCGCGATCACCACACCCGGCCGCGAATTGTGAGTGCCCTTCAGCCACGCCCAGACCGATCCCTTCTCGACATGAGGGATCTCGTGGCGGGCCATGGCGTGGACCTTGTCCGCCCGGGCCGAGTCGATTCGTTCAATCAGTTCGTCGAGCTCGCACGGCTTCTCGCAATACGCATAGGCGTCGAGCCGCCCGATCTCCATGGCCGAGTCGAGGCTGCCGTGGCCGGTCAGGATGATGACCTGCAGTTCCGGCCGGAAACCCTTCGCCTCGCGCAG
>CAYPYM010000784.1:0-732 GCA_964414435.1 uncultured Ignavibacteriales bacterium
GGAGCCCAATTGACCAAGTTCTACAGTTGGCCGCCCTACGGGCACGGGGGGCATACCGATGTCGACGACAACAGCTCGAACCTGATCTCGGGAGTCTTCGAAGCGGATTTCAGAAACGCCTACCATTGGACCAATATGTTGACCGACTACACTTGGTACATCGACGAACCGTCGAACGCCGTCGCCGCGGTTTCGGAGTTGATTTACGAGCTGGGCGTCGCCGTGGACATTGATTTCGGAAGCTTTGCGTCCAACGGCTCGTCCGCGTTTCTCGACGCACTGGGCACCGCTCTCCACCGGTCCTTCTTTTATGAGAACGGCTCCTGGATTGAGAGAAGCGGAGACGAGACAGCCTTCGACAATGCGATTCGCACCGAGATCCAGGCGTATCGGCCGGTTCCCGGCGGAATTCCCGGCCACGCGGTCATCGTGGATGGGTACGCGGACGACGACGTGGAGTACTTCCACATGAACTATGGGTGGGGAGGACAGAATGACGACTGGTACCATTTTTCTGCCAGCAACAGCTTCCAGAATGCCATTGTCGGAATCGTCCCGCGACCCGTGCCGCTGCTGAATCAATTCGCGAACGTCACCAATATCAGCGGGCAAATCGAGTTTTCGTGGGATTTCCCTGACTACCAGCTTCCATCGGTGACGGAATACAGACTCTACGAAGGCTTGCTGCATCCCGCAAATCTCATGGACAGCGCCGATGATTTTTCGTCCTGG
>CAYPYM010000784.1:742-1869 GCA_964414435.1 uncultured Ignavibacteriales bacterium
AGGAAACCCCGGCAACTGCTTTCGGAAAACCGGGCAGCAGGGGTCCTACCGTCTGGACTTCCGCGATTTTGTCAAGCCCGGCGGGACCGCGGTTCTGGAGTTCGATTACAAGGCCAAGTTGATCGACGATCATTTCTATGTGAAAACGTCCCTGGACCGCGGATGCACCTGGACGGTCGAGAAGGACTTCACAAATACCGTGCCGGACTTGTGGCATCAAACAACGGTCGATCTATCGGCGTATTCAGGACACGAAACGTTGATCCGGTTTGAGTATGTCTTTGACAGCGGCGCGTACTGGCCCAGCGGCGGAGTGTGGCTCGACAACATTCAAATCGACGATGCGTACGTGGTCTCATGGAATCTCGCAAAGGACGGTATCCCACCCGGCGCAACGGATACAACGATCAGCGGGCGGTTGGACAACGGCTACTACTATGTACTGGAAGCCCGCGACGCGGCGGGACCGCTGGGGACTTCTCCGTACGAGAAAGTGATTGTCGTCCTGGATCCTGAACTGGACGTGGATAACGATGGAATGGCCAACGGCTGGGAGTCGCAGTACTTCGGCAGCCCGACGGGAGCGGTGGCGGAGGCCGACGCCGACAACGACGGCTTCTGTAACCTGGGCGAATACCTTGCGGGCACCGGTCCGACCAACGACCAGAGCTACTTCACGGTGCAGGCCGTTGAGCCGGACCCCGCCGGGGTCGCCGTACTCTGGCCGTCCCTCTCGAACCGAACCTACTCGCTGTGGTTCTCCACCAATCTGCTGGACGGCGAGTCCCTGTTCACGTCGGTTACCTCCGGCATACCGACCACCCCTCCGACGAACCGATTCGTGGACGAAAACGCGGCCGCCTTCCCGATGGGATTCTACAGGATCGGAATCCTCGCGGCGCCGTAAGCGATGGATTGTGAGAGTCGCTCGATGTGGCATGAAGCTCCGCTTCGTGGAGGGGCGGACCACAAGGTTCGCCGCGTCCCGCTTGCAACCTTGGCGGGCCATTGGCCCGGCCCTTCACCGGCAAGGATGCCGGTGTCACTCTGCAACCACCCAGCGCCCAACGTGACACAGGCATCCCTGCCTGTGGGGGCAGACTACAAGGTCCGCCACGCAAAGCAGA
>CAYPYM010000785.1:0-1865 GCA_964414435.1 uncultured Ignavibacteriales bacterium
CCAGACCGACGACCGGGGAACACAGAGAAAAGGGGAAAGGGGAAAGGCGAAGGAATTCAGTTCTGCTCTTTTCCCTTTCCTCTTTGCTCTTGGGCGAGCATTTCCACCTCACCTGCTGCGACTCCGCAACGGCGGAATCCAATACCTACGTGTACAACGCCTCGATCTCCCGCGCATACCGCTTCATGACTTCATTGCGGCGCACTTTCAGGGTCGGAGTCAGCAGACCGTTGTCGATCGTCCAGGGTTCCAGGGTCGCGTGCACACGGCGGATCTTGGCATAGCCGGGAAACTCGTGCATCAACGCCCGGATGCGACTCAACAGCTTGCGCTGCAGATGCTCGTCGTCCACGCCCTCGCGGTTGAATGGGTCGACGCCGAGTTCCGGCGCCAGTTTCACCCAGGCGTCGGCGTTGAGGGTCACAACCGCCGCGAGATACGCCTGGCCCTCGCCGACGACCATGACCTGATCGAACAGCGGATCGAGGTTCAGTGCCTCCTCCACATCGGTGGGCGGCACTTTCTCGCCATTGGACAACACCACGATGTCCTTGAGACGCCCGGTGATGAAGATGTGGCCGTTCTCGATGCGCGCCTGGTCGCCGGTGCGCAGCCAGCCGTCGGCGTCGATGGTGGCCGCGGTGGCCGCATGGTTGTTCCAATAACCCAGCATCACACCACAGCCGCGCACCAGCAGCTCGTCGTTGTCGCCGATGCGCACCTCCACCCCGTGCAGCGGCACGCCGACGCTGGCCGGAATGTTGTCGTCCAGCGGGTTGCCGCTGACCACCGGACTGGTTTCCGTCATGCCGTAGCCCTGGACGATATTGAGACCCAGGCCAACAAAGGTACGCGCCACCGCCGGCGGCAGCGGCGCGCCGCCGCTGACGATGATGCGGGTGCGCCCGCCGAAGCGATCCCTCACCGGGCGGGCCACCAGCCGATCGAGCATGGGCCACAAAAGCAGCGATGGCCTCCACCGTGCCCGGCCCTGGGCAACCTGGAAGCGCCGCCAGCCCACGGACACGGTAAGGCGGAACAGCTGGCGGGCGGCGCGGCCCTTGGCCGCTAATTGCTCCTGGATGCGCCCGTGCACCCGTTCGAACACCCGCGGCACGGCAATCAACGCTGTGGGACGGATAGTCTGCAGATCATCGGCCAGCTGCTGGATGGAGCGGGCGTAGGCGACGGTGGAGCCGGCCATCATGGGCACATAGTAGCCAACCGTCCGTTCGAACGTGTGCGACAGGGTCAGGAACGAAAGGAACACGTCTTCCAGGTAGACATCGTAGCTGACGATGGCGGCGTGAGCGATGGACAGGATATTGTAATGACTCAGCATCACCCCTTTTGGCCGGCCGGTGGTACCCGACGTGTAGACGATGGTCGCCAGTGCCTGCGGATCGCCAACACGGGGCTCGGGCGGCTGCGCTGCGGCGGCCGCGGTCAACCAGGTACCCGCCGCCTAGACGCGAGCATCGTCTTCCGAACCCGCACGCCTGTGGTGCCCGGGCTCCAGAACCACCACCCGCTGCAGGCAGCTCACCTCTGCCAGAGCGTCCCGCAGCCGGTGCCACTGCCCGAGGTCACCCACCAGCAGCAGTTTCACCGCGGCATCGCCAAGGATATAGGCCACGTTGTCGGGACGGTCGTCGACATACAGCGGCACCACCACCAGCCCGGAGGCCAGGGCCGCCTGCTCGAAGGCGATCCATTGCGGCCGGTTGCGCATATAGATTGCCACGCGGTCACCGGGGTGCAGCCGCTCGGTGGCCAGAGCCGCCCGCCAGACATGAACCTGCCTGGCCATGTCGGCCCAGCTCCAATCCACCCATTTGCCCGTAACCCGGTCGAAACTCCGATAG
>CAYPYM010000786.1:0-1863 GCA_964414435.1 uncultured Ignavibacteriales bacterium
GCGGCGCTGGCCGACGCCCGGGCGTCCGGGGCCACGGTGGCCGGCATGGGCGCGGCCGGCTACAACGGAGACAACCTACCGGCGACGACAGCCATGTTGAACGACCCCCTGGGAGTGGCCGTGGATACCGCCGGCAACCTCTATATCGCCGACACCTTCAACAACCGAACCCGCCGGGTCGACACCGCGGGCGTCATCACCACCTTCGCGGGAAACGGAGCCGGGACGTTCGCAGGTGACGGGGGACCGGCTGCGAACGCTTCCCTCAACCTGCCACAAGGGATCGCGTTCGACTCTGCCGGCAATCTCTACGTTGCAGACTATTTCAACAACAGGATTCGAAAGATAACCGCCGGGACCGGAACCATCACCACCGTCGCCGGCACCGGGACCGCCGGTTTCTCCGGGGACGGCGGCCCGGCCATCTCCGCCTTACTGTCCTACCCGACGAGCGTAGCCGTCGACGCCGCCGGCAACCTCTACATCGCCGACAGCAACAACAATCGGATTCGCGAGGTGGACACTACGGGGACGATCTCGACGATCGCCGGAAACGGGACCGCCGGCTACTCCGGAGACGGGGGAAGCGCCACGGCGACCGCGCTCGGTGGGCCTTCGGTCGTCGTTCTCGATGGGGCGGGGAACCTCTACTTCACCGAAACAGGCAACCAGCGAGTCCGCAAGGTCGACGGCTCCGGCATCATTACGACGGTCGCGGGCGATGGCGCAGCCGCGTTCTATGCGACCCTCTTCGGCCCTTCCGGGCTCGCATTCGACGGCCTCGTAAACCTCTATGTCGCCGACACCTTCAACTACGTGATCCGATAGATATCGGGCCAGTGAGCGATCGAGCGCTCGGCGGTGAGCTCGCGTCGCGCAGCCCTACACCATCTTCAGATCGAGCCACTGCTGCGCAATGGTCATCTCGGTGGCAGTCGGAGGCAGGAGCTCCGGCCTCTCCTCCGGACTGCAGATCATCGCATAGGCTCTCCGGATCGACCGGCCGTCATATCCGGCAATCGTCCCCTGGTAGAGCGCGCTTCGCACATCCAGCCCGTCGCTGAGGCAGCGCAACCCGAAAGCGACCGACTGCGGGACCAACCGTCGTGCATCGTCGCCGTCACGGCGAAGCTGGACCTCGAGGGGCAGCGAGCGTAGAACCGGCTTGCCGCCGGCGGTCTGACCGCGCAGATCCGCGATCAGCCGGTAGAGGTTGTTCTTGTCGAGGATCGTCTTGCCCATCCGAACAGCAAGATCTCCGGTCAGCATACCGAAGGAATCGATCCCGCCGAGAGCGGCGAGGAACCCCTCGAGCGCGAGGCCGATTCCTGTGATCCTGTAGGAAGCGGCCGCCAACCCCAGATCGGCGGCCGCCGCGACGGCGGCAAGGTCTTCGAGCTCACCGTCGAGACCGAATCCCCGCTTCATCTTCGTGACCGTCACGAAAAGGCGCAGGCCGCAGCCCCACCGGGTCGCCACGACGACGTTCTGGCGCGGCAACCCGCCGCGGCTCTCGGAGTAACAGGTCACGTCGATGACGCAGACCATCGAGTCGGGATCGACCGGATCCCTTCCGCCTCCGGTGTACTGCAATGCGGAAAACGTACCCGAGGTGAGGATTGCCGTCTCCAAACCGGCGGAGGAGAAGAAGCTTTGCCCCGGTTGGAGATCGATGGGCCTGGCCCGGCCGACGTGGTCTGGATTGAGGCGCACGACCGATGTGAGGTCGCCGTTTGCGTCTATTGTCGGGTCGACCGGGAAGTAGATGCCCATGCAGCCGAATCCTCCTTATCGGATCTGCAGGTGTAAGGACGGGGAGAGCCACGCGTTAGCAGTCGGTCCGATTATAGCCCATAATCGGCA
>CAYPYM010000787.1:0-1862 GCA_964414435.1 uncultured Ignavibacteriales bacterium
TAGTGGTATTGCATCCGCAGTACCAGCAGCGCCGTTTGCAGAACGGAATGTGTCCGTAAATCGAGACCGGCGTGTCGACCGCGTCAGCCGCCGCTTTCAGGGCGCCGTCGTACGCATTCGGGCCGACTTCGTCGGTCCAGACCGGCGCCGTCGGATAACTCGTGTAACGCGGGCCCGGGCGGTCGTACTTCCGGAGGAGCTCTATCGGTACGGTGGTGGCGGTGTGTTCGTTCTGCATCGTCCTACCTGTACGAGTGAACCGTCTCGATCAGTGTCTCGACCGCATCGACCGGCGTGGTCGGGCGAATGCCGTGGCCGAGATTGAAAATGAGACGGTCGTGATTGTCCAGACTGTCAAGAATACGGCGCGTCCGTTCGACGATCCGCTCGCGCGAGCCGAATAGCACCGCCGGTTCAAGATTCCCCTGCACCGTCTTGCCCGGGAGGGCGTCGGCCGCCGCCCGGAGATCCATCCGGTAATCGACCCCGATCACCTCGCAGTCGAGCTCGCGCACGAGATCGAGATACGGCGCGAGATTGTTGACAAACAGAATTCGCGGCACGCCGCGGCTTCTGATCTTCGCGAAAATCTGTTCGGTCCAGCGTAGCGACCAGTCATGGTAATCATCGCGCGAAAGAATCCCGCCCCACGAATCGAAAATCTGTATGGCGTCGGCGCCCGCCTCGATCTGCGCATCGACATAGCGCGCCGTGATATCCGTCACCAGCTCAAACATCCGCTCGGCCGCTTCAGGGAATTTATGGATGAACTCCTTGACCGTTTCGAAATTCTTCGAGCCTTTGCCTTCGATCAGATAGCAGGCGATCGTAAACGGCGATCCGGCAAACCCGAGTAGCGGCGTGTCCGGCAGCATCGTCTTGATCGCGCGGACACCCTCGAACACGTACGGCAGCTCTTTCTTCACATCGAAATCGTTCAGCCGATCGACATCCTCCGGTTTTCGGATCGGTGCCGCCAGTTCCGGTCCGCTCTCCGGGAACGTCACCCTGGCGCCCATCGGATCGAGAATAATCAGGATATCCGAAAAGAGAATGCCGGCATCGAGACCGAATTTGTGAATCGGCTGGCGGACAACTTCGGCGATCAATTCCGGGGTACGGCAGAGTTCGAGGAACGACACCTTCTCCCGGATCGCCCGATAGTCGGCGAGATACCGGCCCGCCTGCCGCATGATCCAGATCGGGATGCGGCCGTCGTTCTTGCCGTAGCACGCCTTGATGAAGCTGCTGTCCGCTACGCCCACGTATGCGCCTCTTCTTTGATCGTGCCGGCCAGCGTCGCGGCGGCGTCGTCAAGCATCTCGTCGGTGTGCGCCGCCGAGACAAAACAGACTTCGTAGCCCGATGGCGGCAGGTACAAACCGGCATCGAGGATCTTCCCGTGGAAGCGATTGTAATGTGCGATACCGTCGGTATCGATCGCCGCGCTCGCGCGGGGGATATCTTTCTGGAAGATGATCCAGAAAATCGAGGCCACCCCGATCATGTTGACCGCGTTGCCGCGCAGCTTTTCACTGACCGTGCTGACAAATCGCCGATTGCGCGCCTCGAGATCGGCGTGAATGCGACCGTCGGCCAGCTTCGTCAGCGTCGCCAGTCCGGCCGCCATCGCCACCGGGTTGCCCGAGAGCGTGCCGGCCTGATAGACCGGGCCGAGCGGGGAGAGGAGGTCCATGACTTCCTTCCGTCCGCCGAACGCGCCCACCGGCATGCCGCCGCCGATGATCTTGCCGTAGGTAACGATGTCCGGCGTGATGCCGTAGTAGGCGGTCGCACCGCCCATGCCGAGCCGGAACCCGGTGATAACTTCGTCGAATATGAGCAGCGCGCCGTGTTTCTCG
>CAYPYM010000788.1:0-1852 GCA_964414435.1 uncultured Ignavibacteriales bacterium
TCGCCCCTTCGTCGAGCACGGTGCACTTGACCCCGTACTTCCTGGCCAGTTCCTGCGCCCGCTTGGCGTACAGCTTCGGCGTGAGGAAATTCGACGGCGTCCCGGCCAGCTGGCGCACCAGCACCTGACCCTCGGCGATCGCAAAACCGCGCTCTACCGCCGTCTGCATTCTCTTCAGCGGCCGCTTCGTTTCGGCCACGAAGATCATCCGCTTGACCTTCGACTTGTCTTTCGCACCCTCGCCGGTCTTGAACTCGAGCAGGCGCCAGGCCCCGAGCACAAAGCCCTCGATCGTCGCCTGGAGATCAGCGGGATCGGTCTTGTCCGCGAAATGGAATACGAGGGTCTCCGAATTCTGTATCGCGCCGCTCGACGTCAAGCGCCCGGCGGCCCGACGGTAGCTGTCGGCGTCGAGCTTCTTCCGATCGCCCAGGCCGGCGAGCACGAGACGCCGAATCTTGAAGCCCTCCGGCCCGACGAACACCGCCGCCTGACCCTCCTTGCCGGTGAATTCTTCCGACGTGAGCATCGTCGAGAGACCGCCGCGCACGGCGTCGTCTACGCGTTTGAGAAGCTTCCCCGAAACCTCTGAAAACTCCGGCGTGAACAGCACCAGGCTGTCACCCGCAATAGCGGCTATGTCGTCTGAAACGAACTTGAAGACCATGCTGTATCTCCTTGGCTTTGGCTGGATCTTTCGATCCCGTTTCCTCTCTCATTCACCCCGCAGGCGCGTCCACCTACTGCAGATGGGCGTAACGCAAATCGAATCCGGTCGCCGACCAGTACGAAATGTGGGGATGGTTCTCCTTGTCAGTGGCCATCCCTGTGTATAGACCGACCTGGCCGGTCGTATCGACCGTCGTATTGCGCCAGACACCGCCGGCCGCAACGGCGTATTTCAGATCCCAGTTTGTCTTGTCCAGATACGAGACCTGCGGACGGCCGGCGTTGTCGATAGCCAGCGACGGGTACAGGCCGACATCACCGGTCGCATCGACCGTCACATGTGACCAGGTCCCGGCGGCGGTCCGGCTCGCGTAGCGAAGATCGCCGCTCTCCCCGGCATAATAGACCACATGCGGATTCCCCACCGGATCGAGCGCCATCGACGCATAAGGACCGACTCCCCCGGCCGAATCGACCGTCTCGAACGTCCAGTCGGCGCCGTCCCAGCGAGTGTACACCAGGCTGCCGGTCCGGCTGTGCGGGTAGACGATCATCGGATAATCCTGCGAATCGAGAGCGATCGACGTCTCTCCGGCGACCCGGTCACTGGAATCAACCTCTTCGGTACTCCAGGAGTTGCCGTCGTAGTGCGCCATGTAAAGGCGGTTCTCGGCCAGCGGCGGGGCGACGGCGTAGGAGATGTACGGGTTGTCACTGGAATCCAGCGCCAGCGAGCAGTACATCCCGGCCACATCGCCGGTCGTGTCGACGGTGTCGATGTGCCAGTTGACACCGGTCCATGAGGCGTAGCGAAGATCGCCCGACAGGTAGTCGTAGTAGGCGATATGGGGCATGCCGAAACGATCGGTTTTGATCGAAATGTAGGTGTCGAAACCACTCCCCCCGACATTGCCGTCAACCGGCTTCAACTCCCAGGTGTCGCCGTTGAAAAAGGCGTAATCGAGATCGTGGTTGGTGTCATCGAAGTAAGCTATATTCGGAAGCCCGGCAACGTCGATCGCGATCGAAGTGAAGGCGCCGACGATCCCGGCGCTGTCGACCGTTTCGGTCACCCATGGTCCGAGCGACGGCGCGGTCGGCGCGTTGTTCTCGTCGTCTCCCCCGCAGGCCGACACCATCAGGGCGGCCGTGGAGGCCAAGGTCCCGATCTTCACTGTTGGCT
>CAYPYM010000789.1:0-1849 GCA_964414435.1 uncultured Ignavibacteriales bacterium
CGGTGCTGGCCACACACAATATGGAACTCGCGCAGCGCGCGGCTCGGACGTTGCGTCTGGAAGACGGCCAACTGACCGAGGTGGTAGTTCCACGGTTTAACTGACAACCCGTTTTCTGGCATAATCATAGAGGTCGGAGGCGGGGTCTAAGGAAGAACTGAGGGGCTATGTTCGAGAGATACACAGAAAAAGCTCGGCGTGTGATCTTCTTCGCCCGATATGAGGCCAGCCAGTTCGGGAGCCCTTATATCGAGACCGAACACCTTCTGCTCGGCCTGTTGCGCGAGGACAAGGCTCTCACCAACCGCTTTCTGCGTTCCCACGCTTCCATTGAGTCCATTCGCAAGCAGGTCGAGGGACATATCCCGGTCAGGGAAAAGGTTTCCACCTCCGTTGAGTTGCCCCTCAGCCAGGAATGCAAGCGGGTCCTTGCTTACGCCGCCGAGGAGGCCGAACGGCTGTCCCACAAGCACATTGGAACCGAACATCTTTTGCTGGGCCTCCTTCGCGAGGACAAGTCGTTCGCAGCGGAAATTCTTCACGAGCGTGGATTGCGATTGTCA
The DNA here is from genome assembly GCA_964414435.1 of uncultured Ignavibacteriales bacterium. Classification (GTDB taxonomy): domain Bacteria; phylum Zixibacteria; class MSB-5A5; order GN15; family FEB-12; genus JAGNLV01. The sequence continues at coordinate 564 of CAYPYM010000789.1, forward strand.
ACACTTCGGGAAGAGCTGAGCCGCTCGCAGAGCGAGAAGGTTTCCGCCAATCGCGCCAAAGAGACTTCGCTGCTTTCTGAGTTCAGCCGCGACCTGACGCAGGCGGCTCTCGAAAACCAGCTCGACCCGTTGGTCGGGCGGGAGAATGAGGTCGAGCGGGTCATCCAGATCCTCTGCCGCCGCACCAAGAACAATCCCGTCCTGATCGGCGAGCCGGGGGTCGGCAAGACGGCCATCGTCGAAGGCCTGGCCGAACGCATTGCGGAAGGCGACGTTCCGTCCTTCCTCTCCGACAAGCGGATTCTGGCCCTCGACCTTTCTCTGATCGTGGCGGGCACCAAGTACCGCGGGCAGTTTGAGGAGCGCCTGAAGACGATCATGAAAGAGCTGATGGAGGCTCAGAACGCTATTATCTTTATCGACGAACTCCATACCCTGGTGGGGGCCGGTTCGGCGGAAGGTTCGCTGGATGCGGCGAATATTCTGAAGCCGGCGCTTTCGCGCGGTGAGATCCAATGCATCGGGGCGACCACGCCGGGCGAATTCCGGAAGTCCATTGAGAGGGACCGGTCGCTGGAAAGACGGTTCCAGGCGGTCAAGGTTCCGCCGCCGGATGAGGCGCAGACCATCAAGATCCTTTTCGGCATCAAGGAGCGGTACGAAAAGTTCCATGCGGTCACCTATACGGATGAGGCCATTACGAATTCCGTGTACCTCTCCAGCCGTTACATTCCAGACCGCTTTCTCCCCGATAAGGCCGTCGACCTGGTTGACGAGGCAGGCGCGCGCGTGAAGTTGCGGCAGAGCACTTTGCCGGAAGAGATGATCGACGTCCAGAAGCGGATCAAGTTTGTGGTCCACCGGATGGAAAACGCCATCGCCAACCACGAGTTTGAGAAGGCGCGTTTCTACTCGGACGAAGAGCGCAAAGAACGCGAAAACCTTCGGTTGCTGCGCGAAAAGTACAATGTTGATGAAACCGCCATCGGCGCGGTCACCCGCGCGGATATTGAAGAGGTGGTCGCGCGCTGGACGGGGATTCCTGTCAGCTCCATCAAAGAAGAGGAGTTAAGCAAGCTGCTCCGCATTGAGGAGGAGTTGCACAAGCGCATTGTGAGCCAGGATTCGGCGATTTCAGCTCTGGCCAGGGCCATCCGCCGTTCGCGGGCTGGCTTGAAGCCTCCCGGGCGCCCGGTGGGTTCCTTCCTCTTTCTGGGGCCGACGGGCGTGGGCAAGACCGAAATGGCGAGGTCGCTGGCGGCCATCCTGTTCAACAGCGAACGGGT
>CAYPYM010000790.1:0-1847 GCA_964414435.1 uncultured Ignavibacteriales bacterium
AACCCGGCGGCGCCGGTGGTGACGGTCGATCCGGTGCTTACCGCCAGCCTGGGCTTCGATCAAACCAAATCCCATCTGATCCGCGGACCGCTGGCCGTCGTCGATACCGGCGCCGGCGGCTTTTCGCTGAACCTGCGGCCGTTTCATTTGCTTCAGGGTGATTTCGGACGGCTCGCCATCACCACCGACGCCAATACGGTCTTCGAGATCGATCAGGCTGTCTATCAGGGCAGCGCGGGCTTGACCCAGCTCGCCGCCGAACCGCTTGCCACCGCCACGGTCGCCGTGGTCACGCCCAACGGTGCCGGGCAGCTCATCGCCAGCGAGGTCTATGCCGGGTCCAGCGTCCCGTTCGGGACAAGTGACGCCGTGTCCGGCAACGTGGTGTCGCGGACCGGCGATCTGCTCACGGTGCGGGGCGTCTCGCTGGTACGCGCCGACGGCACCTTAAGCTTTCATGATACGGTGCAGGTCCAGCTTGGCCTGGTCACCAAGGTGACCGCACAGGGCTCCGTCGCCACCGGCCTCGATAAGGACAACATCTCGGTGGGGCAGCGCATCAACGCCTTTGGCATCTGCAGCGACAGCAACTGCACCACCCTGGATGCCACGAACCCGGCCAATGGCCCGGTGCGGATGCTGCTCACGCAGTTGAACGGCACCGTCAACGGCATAACGGGCCAGCTTCTCACCCTGACCCTGAACCGTATCGACGGGCGCCCCATCGGCCTATTTGATTTTGCCGGTACGGGGACTACGACAGTCGACGACGCCGATCCCAGCAATTACGCGGTCACCCTGCCCGTCTCCGTCACCCCGACCACCGCCAACGGCAGTCCGATCAAGGTGCGCGGTTTCGTGACCCCCTTCGGACTGGCCACGACCACCGACGATTTCGAAGCCAAAACCCTGATCGATGTCAGCAGCGGTCCGGCCGACCTGGTGGTCTTCTGGCCGGTCCTGTCGCAGGTCACGACCCCCTTCTCCACCTTCACGGCATCGGGGCTGGTGGTGGATCTGTCCCAGGCCGGCCTGGTGCACGATGTCTATCGCAGCGGAGTGGATACGACCCTGGCCACCACGGAAACGCCCACCGTCAACGCGCAGGATCCCAACCAGGGTCTGTTCGTCATCGGTTATCACGGCACGGTCCAGGTCTACACCGAGCTCAGCGCCTTCCAAACCGCCCTGCAGACCCGGCTCAACGCGGGCCAATACGCCCGCGCCTTCACCGCCCACGGCACCTACGCCGATGCCACCGCGACCCTGACCGCGACCCGGATGCAGATGTTGCTGAGGTAGGCACCGGAGCGCATGGCGGGTGAGTCGGGCGGCATGCTCGTCATTTCGAGCGCCGGCGATGCGCGTTGCCGGGCGGTGGTTTTGGAGGTCATTGGGATGACGGGGATGGGGATTACGTACCTACTCCTTCCCCTTCCAGGCACGCATTCCCCGCTTGTACAGCCATATCCCTCCCACGAATATCGGCAGGCCGATGAACAGCACCAGGCCGAAGGTGGTCAGGAAGGTATGCATGTTATGGCTCGCCAAGCCCTTGTCGGTTTCATAAAACATGGCCACGAAGGCGGCCGTGAATATAGCCATGCCGAGCACTATTTGCACCGCGCCGGCGATGCGCTCTCCCGGGCTGGGCCCCTCGCCGCCGAGAAAGTCGAGGTCGTCATCGTGTCTTGCCATGGGGTGGCTCCTTGCGGTTGCGATGTTGTAGATACTACCCCATCCCTCCGCGTCATTTCGACCACAGGGATTTAAGTCCCGGGGAAGACCTAACTCCACTTCGTGTCATTTCGACCGCAGGGAGAAATCTAATATCCACAATATTTCCT
>CAYPYM010000791.1:0-1847 GCA_964414435.1 uncultured Ignavibacteriales bacterium
GCGGACGATACCCCAGCGAACTGTGCGGACGTTTCGTATTGTAATGAACCCGCCACCGCTCCAGCAGCACCTCAGCCTCCGTCATCGTGTAGAAGATCTCCCGGTCCAACAGCTCGTCCCGTAACTTCCCGTTGAACGATTCGACATACCCGTTCTCCCAAGGACAACCCGGTTCGATGAACAGTGTCTGCACCTGCAGCCGTTCCAGCCACTGCCGAACCGCCTTCGCCGTGAACTCCGGGCCGTTGTCCGATCTCAGGTAAACCGGAGCGCCCCGCGCGACAAACAGATCCGCCAAAGTGTGAATTACGTCCTCCGCGGTCAGCCGCCGACCGGTCTTGAGCGCCAGGCACTCCCGCGTGAACTCGTCGACAATCGTCAGGATCCGCAGCGGACGGTTGTCGTGCGTCCGCTCATACACGAAATCGTACGACCAGAGATGATTCCGGTACTCCGCCCGCTGCCTCACGCACGAGCCGTCGTTGAACCACAGCCGCCCCCGTTTCGGCTGCTTCTTTGGCACCTTCAGCCCCTCGCGACGCCACAGCCGCTCAACCCGCTTGTGATTCACCCGGAATCCCTCCGCTTTCAGCAGCGCCGTGATCCGGCGGTACCCGTACCGGCCATACTCACACGCCAGTTCCGTCATCCGCCGCACCAGACGCTCCTCGGTCAGCGATACCCGGGGCCGATATCCCTGGGTCGATCGCGGCTGCCGAAGGACCCGGCAGGCCCGGCGCTCCGAGACACCCAGCTCCCGACGTACCCGCTCCACCGCCCGCCGTCGACGAGCCGGGCTGATCAGTTTCCCGACGTCGCTTCCTTCAGGATTGCGATATCGAGCGCCTGCTCCGCTACCAGCTTCTTCAGCCGACCGTTCTCCCGCTCCAGTTCCTTCAGCCGGTGAGCCTGGTCCATTCGCAGGCCGCCGTATTCCTTTCGCCAGAGGTAGTACGTCTGTTCGTTGATCCCCAGCTTCTTGGACACCTGCTTGACCGTCATCCCCCGCGAGAGCTCAACCTCGGCTTCCCGTAGCTTCCGCACGATCGCTTCCACCGGATACCGTTTCATGCCCATCCTGCCACTCCTTTCTCGATCCAGACAATATACTATCTCTCAAACTGGACCGAAATATGGGGGGCAGGTCAGGTGCGGCCCGACAGTGCTGCGATCAGCCCCGCAGTTGCATCCAACGCCCGATCTGTCATGCCCCCTCGCCCTTGACAATCTTGTCCATCCTGCTATATTTGAGTTCGAGTACCCGGGACCACAACGTAGGGTACCGGGGGAATTGTGTGGCGGATACAGAGATTCTGTTTGATTCTGACGGCGGTGCATGGGCTCGTGTTGCGACAGAAACCGAGTTGGCTCTCATGTCCCCGCTGGCGCCTGTCGAAGGTACTGTGCCGTCAGGCCGGCGCTCCGCCCGTACTCACGCAGGTGACAACTCGCAAGTGCCAAATGGTAGCCAGGCCCTCTCCGATCTTATCGTCCATCGTGGACTCTATCAGAGTTGACGAGGTGGAGGCGTTCTCTGAATGCAGCGCCACCCGTGGCTCTGTCGTAGGAAGCGCCGCCGGCGACTCGGAAGTGCGCGGTGTCAGGTCACGCTGAATATTTGGAGCTTCGGGGCACCAACCTCGGGTTTGTCCTGAAGCGGGCCCCGGTTCGTGTTCTGTTCGAAGTGACGAGGAGCTGATGATCCTGTTGATCAATAATGACTTAAGGTTTATTTCCGCCTTCGCGCAACTTTTTCCTTGACAGAATAACTGCTACTAACGTTTCTTAACTGTAAGAATGAGCGATAATAGTAATAACACGAACGAACAAGCGAGTATTGCGGAATG
>CAYPYM010000792.1:0-1565 GCA_964414435.1 uncultured Ignavibacteriales bacterium
GGTCCCAAGGCGTGTCGAGGATTTTGTTTTGCCACCGTTGGGAAAAGTTCTGAAAGCTTCTTCCGCGGCCTGTTGATCCAGGCGGAACGTCCCGCCGAGGAAATAGTCGGGGTCGATCCTTCCGAGCGTGAGATTGGCATCGGTAACGGTGGGCCGCCGGCCGCCGCGCCCGTAACAGGCCGGACCGGGGGATGCTCCGGCGCTCTCCGGTCCCACCCGCAACGCGCCACCGGAATCAATCCGGGCCAGCGATCCGCCGCCCGCTCCAACCGTATGAACATCGATGACCGGAACGGCCACCGGAAGACCTCCCACCGTGGTTTCGTTAGTAATCCCGGGGCGGCCCTCAAACAGGCAGACATCGGTTGAGGTCCCTCCCATATCGAAGCTGATCGCCTGCCGGATTCCGAGAGTTTCGGCGAGCCGCGCGGCTGCCGCAACACCGCCGGCGGGGCCCGAAAGGATGGTCCGGACGGGTTCTCGCGCTGCCTGCCGGGCGGTTGTGATGCCGCCGCTTGATTCCATCACGAAAACTCGAACACTCGCGCGGCTTCTGACAGGATTATTTGTGTATCGAGCCTCTGCGGGTTTGGGGCGTGTTTTGCTTGCACTCGGGATGGATAGCTTTCGGCCGGCTTCGCGTTCCAGGCGCGAGAGATAGACGCCGATCCGCGGCATAAGGTAGGCGTTCATTGTGGTTGTTGAGAGCCTTTCGTACTCGCGGAACTCCGGCAGGATCTGATGGGATATCGATAGAGGAATCTTGAGCTGCCGAAGATAGCGGAGGACCCGCCGCTCGTTTTCGGGATTGGCAAATGAAAACAGAAGGCAAACGGCGATCGATTCGGCGCCGGAACGCAGGATCCTATTCTTAAGCTTACCGAGTTCCCGCTCCGTAGGGCGCAAGAGAACGCTTCCGTCAGCCGCCGTTCGTTCCTGCAATCCCCATCGCATTCGGCGCGCGACCAACGGAGGAGCGCGGTGAACGTCCAGGTCGAAGAGCCGGGGACGTGCCTGACGGCCGATCTCAATCAGGTCTTCAAAGCCGTGCGTGGTGACCAGCGCGACGCGGGCGCCCCGGCGTTCGAGCAGGCTGTTGGTGCTCACGGTTGTGCCGTGGATGATGTCAATGGTGTCATGAGACGCCTGTCCGATCAGCCGGCGCACGCCCTCCACGATCGCGAGGCCGGCCTCTTCCGGCGAAGCTGGCGAACCCGAAAAGACCTTGATGACTCTTACACTTTGACCGTCCGCAACCACGCAGTCTGTGAAAGTTCCGCCTGTGTCCACACCGATGCGCATGGGTTCCTTATTTCAAGAGGGTCAAGCTATCAAGAGCGCCCGGTCTACTCCCTGGCAGCTCAAAACATCTGAAGAATCTCCCGTCGCAAGCTTACCAGAAAACGGCAAGGTTCTGGCGGGCGGATGAGCTTAAAGTCCGGCTCGCTTTTGCGATGACGACAATCAAGGTTGGGAGGGCGCTGAAAGCTGGGGGAGCGGACGGGAACAGTTCTTATGCCAGGCTAATACCCAAGGGGAAAGAGGCGTGTGCGTTCAGTGATGAA
>CAYPYM010000792.1:1575-1844 GCA_964414435.1 uncultured Ignavibacteriales bacterium
CTCCCTCCTTCGCGAATCGTTCCCGAAGCAGGGTGTTGCAGGCGACGCCTCCGGAAACGAAGATAGTCCGGATCCCTGCGCCGGTGGCCGCAGCCAGGGTGCGCTGAACCAGATCGGTGACCACCGCCTGCTGAAAACTTGCGACGAGGTCGAGTGTCATTTTGGAACATTGGGCGAGCAGGTCGTCATGGCTCACGCCATCGGGCGAGGCGCTGCGCCAAGCGCGGCGTTCTTCCGCCTCAACGGCCAGTGGAGTTCCGCGCACCTTG
>CAYPYM010000793.1:0-1840 GCA_964414435.1 uncultured Ignavibacteriales bacterium
GACCTGTTTGTTGATCTTGAGGGACAGAGTGTTCAGAACGTCGCGGTCTCGGCGGTATTCGGCGACATCGAAATCAAGCTGCACCGGTGTATTCCGGCCGACGGCCTCAATCGCCTGGTCGTGTCGGGGTTCATCGGCGACCTGCGCATTCTCGTCCCGCGCGACCTGGAGATCTTTGCCCACTGCTCCAATTTTATCGGAGATATCGACCTGCTCGGGAAACGGGTGGGCGGCTTCGGCAACAACATGGACGCCCAGACCACCGGCTACAACGGCGCCTCCCAACGGCTCTACATCGCCGCGAGCAACTTCATCGGCGATGTCCGCATAATGCTCGTCTGACCGGCGTCTATTCCCCCCTACAATATATAGCGGCTGAGATCCTGATCCTCGATGATCGAAGCGAGCGTCTTCTCGACCATCCTGGCGGTGATGACGACTTTCTTCTTCGCGGGGGGATCGAAAAGGATGTCCTCCAGCAGCGTGGTCAGCACTGTGTGCAGACGGCGGGCGCCGATATTCTCGGTCTCGGTGTTGACCTGTTCGGCGAAGCGGGCGATCGTCTTGATCGCCTCCTGTTGAAACTCGAGTGCGATTCCTTCGGTGGCGAGCAGCGCCTGGTACTGTTTGACCAGGGCCGAGCGGGGCTCGGTGAGAATCCGTTCGAAATCCTCGCCGCTGAGCGAATCGAGTTCGACCCGGATCGGGAAACGCCCCTGGAGTTCCGGGATGAGATCGGATGGCTTGCTGGAATGGAACGCGCCGGCGGCGATGAACAGTATGTGATCGGTATGGACCATACCGTACTTGGTCATGACGGCCGAGCCCTCGACAATCGGCAGGATATCGCGCTGCACTCCCTCCCGGGAGACATCGGGGCCGGTGCGGGAGCTGTCACTGACGATTTTGTCAATCTCGTCGATAAAGATGATCCCCGATTCCTGCACCCGGTCGAGCGCTTCCGCGATCACGTCGTCCATGTTGACGAGGCGGTCGAGTTCTTCGCCGAGGATAAACCGGCGGGCGTCGCGTACCGCCATCTTGCGCCGCTTGGTCTTTTTGGGCATCAGGCCGGAAAACACCTCCTGGAAGTTGATGCCGAGTTCCTCCATCCCCATCGGGCTGAACACCTCGACTGTCGGGAACTGGTTTTGCGGCGCCTGAATCTCGACCTCGCGGTCGTCGAGTTTGCCGTCGAGCAGTTTCGCCCGCAGCTTCTCCCTCGTCTTGGCGACCGACTCGGCCAGGGCCGACTCGGGGGTTTCGGGAGCCGCCTGCGGCGGCGTGGGCATCAACAGCAGATCGAGCAGACGTTCGACCGTGTTCTGTTCGGCTTTGTCGCGAAGCCCTTCCATCTGTTCCATCTTGATCATATTGACGGCGATATCGACCAGGTCGCGAGCCATCGATTCGACGTCGCGGCCGACGTAACCGACCTCAGTGAACTTGGACGCCTCGACTTTTATAAACGGCGCGGCGGCCATGTCGGCGAGACGACGGGCGATTTCGGTTTTGCCGACCCCGGTCGGGCCGATCATGATGATGTTGTTGGGGAGGATTTCGCCGCGCAGTTCGCCGGTGACTTGCTGTCGCCGCCAGCGGTTGCGCAGGGCGATCGCCACCGATTTCTTGGCGTCGTCCTGACCGACGATATACTTGTCCAGGTGCTCGACGATTTGTTGCGGCGTGGGATAGGTATCGTTCATTTGATCGTTTCTACCGAGATATTGTGATTGGTGAAGACGCAGATATCGGCGGCGATCTGCATCGCCTTGAGCGCGACCGTCTCGGCCGACATGCGGGGGTTGGCCTCGATCAGCGCGCGGGCGGCGGCCAGCGC
>CAYPYM010000794.1:0-1840 GCA_964414435.1 uncultured Ignavibacteriales bacterium
CGTTTTATTCGTTATGCGAGCACCACATGCTGCCGTTTTTCGGCAAGGTGCATATCGCCTATATCCCCCAGAACGACAAGGTCGCCGGGTTCTCCAACATGGTTCATGTGATCGAGATCCTCGCGCGGCGATTGCAGGTGCAGGAGCGGATGACGACCGATATCGCCGACGCCATGCAGAGCGCGATTCAGCCGAAGGGGGTGTTGATCGTGGTGCAGGCGGAGCATCTGTGCCTGACGATGCGGGGGATCAAAAAGCCGGGGAGCAAGGTGGTGACGTCGGCGGTGCGGGGGATGATGCGTCGGATCGCGACGCGCAACGAGGCGCTGACGTTGATGGAGCGGGCGTAGGGGGGGCTGTCAGTCGGCCGGCTGGGTGTCTTCAAATCTCACTTCAAATTCCCGGGCTTGCCGCAAGAGAAATCGGCGCCAGGGAAAGATTCCAATCAGGCACCCGGGCCCGAGCCAAACGGTGAGTTCAAGCCGGTAGCTCACGGGATTTCGGTCGATCACGTTCAGATCAACAGTGAAGCGACGACCACCGGAGATCAGAACATAACTCAATCCCTCAGTCGGCAATAATTCCAGTATCTCGCGACGCCGACGCCTCCATCGGGCAATTTCAGACTGTAGAACATCCTCGAACTGTGCCGTCTCCACCGAACGAAGCTCCCTGGGTGATTGCGGTCGGGTTGAACTACTCGGTTCGTTTATTTCATCCTCGCCAATCTCGACGGGACCGTTTTCCGGGATCACCCAGCAGGTATAAGAGCACGTACCATCGGGTTCCTGAATCTTCAGAGAGGTTTGTAGCTCGTCGGGGGAGATTAACTCGATGTAACACTCTACATACAGCTCGATCGTGCCACTCATGACGTCGTACCGGAACACAATGTCGGGCTGCCCCTGCGTACGGAAATCCTGAAAGTCCGACCACGTCCACCGGAGCCACCGTTCACGTTCACAATGAACTACTTCGTGGATTTCAGTCCTGCCCAGCGGGCGATAGTCTTGCGGAAGAGTCATCCAGTTGTCCTACGAAACGTCGTGTGCATACGGCAACATAGAGATGATTCGGGAGATAGCGCAATGGAAAATGGCGGGCTCCGGACCGGGGCAGGCCCGCAACGGGACCTGCCCATATCTATAATCGTTGAATTTGACTGACGAGGCTACGGCGTGATTAGGTTCACCCAGTATCCCTCGGCGGTGGCCATCTCAATACTCACGATCGGCGCGTTCACGTACAGGAACTGACCGGTGAAACTCTTCCCCCCGGCGTCCGGCCAGACGAGGATGTTGGTATTCGGTCCATCGAAGACGTAGAGCATCGCCATGCTGTCGGCCTGCAGTACGGGGGTCACGTTCCCGGACACGACCATGAATACCGCACCGATAGGGACATCGTTGCCGACATCGAGCCAGCCGTGGTCGTTATAGAACATCACGGTGTCGACCGGGATCGTATCGGGCGGATAGGGTGAAGCGTCGCCCAGGACCACGCGATCCATAAACTGGAAATCGGGCAGGCTCCACGGGACGCCGTCGGCGTTGGCATCCGAAGCGACGGTCGACGCGACCGTGTCGAAAAGAACATCGGGACCGTACAGAAGATAATTGGCGAACAGGACTACATCGGAGATCTCAAAGCCGTAGCCGTTCAGGTTGATGTCGCCGCGACGGTCGAATCTCGGCGGGCAGGCGAGATCGATGCCGCCGGTGCGGTAGGTCACGAGATGCGGGGTGCGTTCCGGCGCGGCCGAGCCGCAGGTGTCGGGCGCCCCGAAGTAGGTCGAGAAGGGGGCGTCGTGGCCGATCATCGCGCCGGTCTCGTCGTAAAC
>CAYPYM010000795.1:0-1831 GCA_964414435.1 uncultured Ignavibacteriales bacterium
CATACGCGGAGCGGGCGGCGGGCCGGCTCCCTTGAAGTCGGGGACACCGTCGCCGCGATACCAGGTGGAGTCATCGGAGCGCGAATCGCACTTGCGGGCCTCGCCGAAATAGCCGTCGCCGTCGGTATCGACGCCGGGATTGTCGTAGACCCATTCGGCCCAGCGGGCATTGGCCGCCAGCTCGTCGAAGTTGAGATAATTGTAGAAGAGCTGCGGATTGTAGGGATTGAAGAGGCGCTCGTGGGCGGTCGGATCGGTATGGAAGTTCTCGCCGCCGACCCAGGCGAACGACACCGGCAGACTCTGGCCGGGTGTGATGTCGAACGGGCCGAACGACAGGAGGTAGCGGGTATCGAACCCGGTCGCGTAGTCGGGGGCCTCGGGCGGGGGCGGGAGCCAGCCCTGGTGGGAGTGATCGATGGCCGTGAAGATGAGGTCATAATCGAACTCTTCGTGGCGCATGATATAGTACTTGTTGCGGTCGCCCTCGGGCGTGCCCATGCGCGCCCCGAAATTCCGGTACGGGTCGGCGTCGGTCGAGGCCCGGCGGGGACCGAAATCGCGGGTCGGATCGGAATAGTTCGTGATCCACCAGTTGTAGGAATACTTGGGTTCCTCGGCGGGTGTGCGGACAACCCGCACACCGACCACGCTGCGAATCGACTTCTCGTCCCAGACGCCGTTCTCCGGGTCGCCGTCGGCGTCGGCGTGCCAGGCGACGTTGATCGTGTCGATGAACCCGCAGCCCTCGGGGGCCGGGTGGGTCGGGTAAAATCCGACGATGTCGTCGTTCCAGCCCTCGGGGCTGTTGCGGCTGGTGTGCCAGGCGTCACCGTCGACGTAGATCCCGATATAGACGTCTTTCAACAGGTGCGGGCTGATATTCTCCACGCGGTAGTCGAACAGGATGAAGTCGTCGGCATAGGAGTAGCTCCAGGCGAGCGAACGCTGGGTGATCTTGATCCCGAGCGGGATGTGCGGTCGGTTGTCGGTGTTGTCGGAGGAGACGATGGCCGGATCGTCGAGCGTATCGGCATACTGGCAGATGATGTCCTGCTCGGAGGTGGCATCCGGGCTGTAAAACGGGCTGTTATAGTCGATCGAGCGCATCTTGAAGCCCCTCGGCACCTGGAGATCCTCGGCGTCGTAGGGGGTGGGCCAGAATTCGTTGGTGACGTAGTAGTCTTCGTTGCCGCACGAGACGAGGGTGTCGCGTCCGACGACGGCGCCGATCCAGACGGCCGCGACCCAGAGGAACACAAGGTTGGAGTTTTTGGGGTAGACGCAGGACTGAATCGCCTCACCGGTGATCGGGTCCTGAATGACCGAACCGAGGGTGCCGAAAGTACCGTTGTTGGCGACCGCGAGCTGCATGTTGCCGCGGGTGTGGGCGACGTAATCGTAGACGGGGCCGGCGGTCTGCAGGCGCTGGCGGTCACGCCGGGCCAGCTCCTCTTTCGGGCTGAGATCCCGCGGGGAAACAGGGCCCACGATCACCGCTATCAGGGCGAGCGCGAAGCCGACCGTGCGTAGGGCGGATTGCGGCGGGTGTATCAACATGAGACCGATCAACAGCTACATAATAATCGCGAACTTGCCGATCTGAGTCGGCCGGCCCTCGGACTCGACGGTCCAGTAGTACAGACCCGAGACCACCATCTGGGTGTTTCGGGTGATCATGTCCCACGAATCGTGGGCGGCGTTGGGATCGGCCGTGCTCTTGTCGTGGTCGATCTTTCGGACGAGGTCGCCGTCGAGGGTGTATATCCGAATAGTGCATTTAGCCGGGAGATTGGCGAAGTGAATCGCACGTACCCGATCGTCGGGCCGG
>CAYPYM010000796.1:0-1827 GCA_964414435.1 uncultured Ignavibacteriales bacterium
GGCCTTGAGAATCTCCGGCGCCACCGTGTACTTGTCGGCGGTGCGGACAATACGGCCCGTCGTTTCCACATCCTGACCGTCGATATTCACCGTAACCCTTTGCAGGTAGTCGACATAGATCGAGTCGTACTTGGTGATCGTGATGTTGATGATGTCCTTCTCGGGCAGCTCGATCTGCGAATGCGACATCGGCAGCTCGACCGCACGGGCTTCCGGCGGCTTGAACTGCGTGGTCGTCATATAGAAGATCAGCAGCAGGAAGGCGATATCCACCATCGGGGTCATATCGATCCGGATCGAGACACGCCGTTTTTTTCCAGACATCGCTTAGATTCCCTGTTTCGCCTTCAGGATCTGGAGGATCTCGAAGGTCGCTTCGTCCGTCGTGTAGTTAAAGGCATCCACTTTGTTTACAAAGAAGTTGTAGTAGAAGATCCCGAGAATACCCGAGGTCAGACCGCCGGCCGTGTTCACGAGAGCCTCGGAAATACCGGTCGCCAGCGCCGTCGCGTCGATCACGCCGCCCTCGACGTTACCGGTCGCGGCGAACGCGCGGATCATACCGATCGTCGTCCCGAGCAGACCGACCATGGTGGCGATCGAGGCGATCGTCGACAGCGCGATCAGGTTGCGCTCAAGAAGCGGGCCCTCGAGGGCATTGGCTTCTTCGATCGCCGCCTGGGTGAGCTGGATCTTCTTTTCGGCATTGTACTCGGCTGCGTCCTTCACTTCCCGGTACCGCTCGAGTCCGGCCCGAAGCACGTTGGCGGTGGTGCCGCGCTGCTTGTCGCAGGCCGCCAGGGCGCCTTCGTAATCGTCGTTCTGGATGAGAGTCACGAGCTTCTTGAAGAACACCTGGACGGAACTTTTGCCCTTGGCCACTTTGTACAGGGAGAGGTAACGCTCGATGACGAACACGAGCAGCATGATCAGGATCATGATAAGGAGCACGACGAGCGGGCCGCCTTTGTAGATCGAGTGCACGATCGGATTTTCGGAGGTGCGGAACACGCCGTACCAGAGGCCAAACCCGATGGCGAACGCCACGATGGCGTTTAGCGTTACGAAAATAGTCTGCTTAACCACGTAAACGGTCCTCCAATTCTATCAAATACAGCACTTAAATTTCAGAACCCTTCGCCGCCACCAGGATCGACGCGGCCAGCGATATGATTAACCCGAACGACAGCGTGTCGAGAAGCACCCCGACATTGTAATCGGAGCCGAGGCTGCTGAAGGTCTCGCCGACCGGCCGGCTGTAGGACCCGCCGAAGAACGACAGGATCAGCACCACCGCAAACACCACCAGCGGCAGCCAGTTCAGGCGCAGAATCTTCTTGAGCGCCAGCGCTCGCGTGTCGCCGTCGCCTTTCGCCCCGAACAAGCCGTAGAGCGTCAGAGCCGGCAGCACCACGCACAGCACGATATACAGCAGCATCAGGATCGCCGACACGACGATCACGATTCCGGAGGAGAAGGCCACCGAGCCGACACTGCCGAGGGCGCCGAAGATGCCGATACCGGTCAGCCGCGCGTACTCCTTGTGGTAGCGCTTGTGGGCCACGTAGCCGTGGATGATCTCTTCCGATTCACTCACCCTTTCGGACACTCGCCCGGTCTGCGCCGCGTTTTCCGCCGCCTGCGCCGCCGGCGGCGGAGTCGCCGCTGCGGTATCTACGGCCGCCGCGGCTCCGGCCGCTGTCGCCGCCATCGCCGCCGAATCACCCGCCATCATCGACAGGCTGTCGGTCGGCGCTACCATGCCAGACGCGGCCAGAGTATCGCTGCTCGTCGTCTGAGTCGGGGCCGGCGACTTCACCGTCTCCG
>CAYPYM010000797.1:0-1824 GCA_964414435.1 uncultured Ignavibacteriales bacterium
ATCCCGCGCACGCTCGCGCTCACGCTATACGGCGACCTGGACATCTCCTCGATCGACGGTCTGCCGCCCGGACGGAAACCGGTGCGAACTGTCTGGCGCACCGCCGATGTACGCGAGCGGGTATACAAGTTCGTCCGCGACGATGTCGCCAGGGGCGGGCAGGCGTATATCATTTATCCGCTGATCGAGAAGAGCGACCGGGTCGAACTTGAGAATGTCGAGGATGCCTTCCGCGATCTGTCGTCGCACCAATTTCGGGACCTTCGGGTCGGCATGGTCCACGGGCGCATCAAGGCGAAAGAGCGCGACGATGTTCTTACGCGATTCCGCGACCGTGAACTCGACATCCTCATGGCGACGACTGTGGTCGAGGTGGGGATCGACAATCCCAACGCGACCGTCATGATCATCGAGCACGCCGAGCGCTTCGGGCTCGCCCAGTTACATCAACTGCGCGGACGGATCGGACGCGGCTCCCGCCAGGCGACACTCGTGGCGATCGCGCACCCGCCGATTTCCGATATCGCCCGGCAACGGCTGGAGTATTTCACGCAGACCACCGATGGCTTCCAGATCGCCGAAGCCGATCTCCAACTGCGCGGACCGGGCGAGATATTCGGTGTCCGACAATCGGGGCTGCCGGAACTGAGGGCGACCCGCCTGTCCAGCGACGCCGATCTACTTGAAGCGGCGCGGTCGTTGCTCGAACGGCTCTTCGCCGACCAGAACAATCTTGACACCGCTTATCGCCATCTGTTAACCTATCTGCGCCATCGGACCGCCGACCGTGAGATCGCGCCATCGGGGGGATAGGCGCCGCCCGGTCGGCCTTTTGAATTACGGGAGATTACATTATGAGTGAAGACGAAAAAGCAGTCGATCCGCTGTTTGTTCAGCTGGTCCTCTCGTTTCAGGCAGGCGCCTGGCAGCATCTTGGAAAAGTGGCCTCGCCGATCAGCGGCAAGGTCGAGCGCGACCTTCGTATGGCCCAGCATACCATAGACTTACTGGGAATGCTCGAATCCAAGACCAAGGGCAATTTGAGTCAGGAGGAAAGTAGTCTCCTTGAGCATGTCCTCTATGAACTTCGCCTGAATTATGTCGATGAACGTAAAAAGGGCGACACCGAAAGGGCCGCCCCGCCCGATTCTGAAACGTCCCAGGAGCCCGAATCAAAGGGGCCATCTGAGGGAGCCGGCGACGGATCGGAAAAAAAGTCCGACTGACCGGGAAAATACGTGGATACCCGTCCGCCCGGGGTGTATAACTAATTGAGGCGTCAATTGTTACCTGCACCGCGAGACGGGGATAGGTCTTGATTTTACACGCACGTTCAGGTATATTACGTCAATGAGATCAACCGAGAACGCGCCCTCCCGGCCGCAATTCACTCCGGCCGAGCTGATCGACGCCTTCGGGGAGCAGCTTGAGTTCGACAAGCCCCTGGCTTCGTTTACCAGTTTTCGCACCGGTGGCCCGGCGGCGTATTTTCTTCACGCCCGCGAACCACAACAATTGGCGCAGACGGTGCGGCAGGCCCGACGCCTCGGTATCGACTTCTTCCTCCTCGGGGGAGGATCCAATGTGCTCGTGGCCGACAGCGGTTATCCCGGTCTCGTGATCAAGGTGGATATCCGCGGAATGAGTGTTCGGGATGGTCACGTGATCGAATGCGGAGCGGGTGAGGATCTCATGGCGCTGGTGCATTTCGCGCGTGATAACGCCTTAACCGGTCTCGAGTTCGCGGCCGGAATCTGGGGCAGCGTCGGCGGCGCGATCTACGGCAACGCCGGCGCCTTCGGCGGTGAGATCGGCAATTGCATT
>CAYPYM010000798.1:0-351 GCA_964414435.1 uncultured Ignavibacteriales bacterium
GCCGGCGAGACCCATTACATCGAGCACGGCCAAGCCGAGGGTCGGCAGACGACGAGCTTCGACGCGCTGGAATACATCGCCTCCAATGGCTACCTGATCGCCGCCTTCGGAAACGATCTCGCCGCCGCGGTGGAGCACTACGACGCCACCGGCTACAACGAGGGCCGCGCGACCGATAGCTTCGATCCCTATGAGTACCTGGCGTCCAACCCCGACGTTCTGCTGGCAATCGGCGTCGATCCGGTCGGCGCAGAGCAGGACTACGTCGACAGCGGCCACGCCGCGGGGCGGCCGGTGGCGAGCTTCGATGCCTACGAATACATCGCCTCCAACCTCGACCTGCTCCAGGCC
>CAYPYM010000798.1:361-1814 GCA_964414435.1 uncultured Ignavibacteriales bacterium
CTTCGGCGCAGACGCCCTGGCCGGGCTCAATCACTATCTCTATTCCGGGGTGCACGAGGGCCGCAGCGTCGATTCGTTCAATGCCTATGAGTACATCGCCTCCAACCTCGACCTGCTCCAGGCCTTCGGCGGCGACGCCGAGGCCGGCCGGATCCACTATATCCAGCACGGTTACTCCGAGGGCCGCCAGGTGGCGAGCTTCGACGCGCTGGCCTACTTGGCCTCCAATGACGATCTGATCGCCGCCTTCGGAGACAATCTCACCGCCGCCGCCGAGCATTACGACACCTCCGGCTACACCGAGCACCGCCCGACCAACTCGTTCGACGCGCTGGAATACATCGCGTCCAACTCGGATCTGATCAACGCCTTCGGCACCGATACGGCGGCCGGTGAGTGGCACTACGTTCAGCACGGCTATGACGAAGGCCGGTCGACGACGAGCTTCAGCGCCGAGCAGTATCTGGCCAACTATTCCGACCTGCAGGCCGCCTTCGGCGACGATCCGACGGCCGCCGAGACCCACTATATCGAGCACGGCTACTATGAAGACCGCGTCGACACCGCCGTCAGCGGCGCCTCGCCGATCGGCACCTTCACCGGCAGTGCCGGGGACAACACCATGGTGGTCGGGTCCGGGGACATCATGACCGGCAATGGCGGCGACGACCATTTTGTGTTCAACGAAGTGCTGTCGTCGCCGGCGACCATCACCGACTTCAATCTCGGCGACCTGCTGGTGATCAACGCGTCCGCTTTCGACCACGGCATGACGGCGGGGGGCACGGCGCCGGTCAGCGATGTCGCCGATCACACGAGTGCCACCACCGCCGGCACGGATGGTGCGTTCCTGTACGACACTACCGACCACACGCTCTATTGGGACCCGACCGGCGGCGACACATCCGACGCCATGGCCCTTGTCCACCTCGGCAGTGTCGCCAGCCTGGCCGACACGGACTTCCAGCTGGCGTGAGAGGAGCGCAAGGGCACTGAAACCAGCGGTGACACGTCCGATGCCATCCCCGCCTGCCTGGCTCCATTCGAAGTCCGGCAGGCGGCGAATCCCCAGGCGTCCGGCGCGTTTGGAGGCGATCGGTTCTCCGCTTGCCCGCTTCGCCAAATCAACCCATTCTTAAACACACGGGCGACAATTCGGGACACAGAGGGCGCCGGGCATTGACCGCGCCGCCTGCGGGGAGACTATGTCACATGTCGCAGGATCCGCGCGACCGGATGCCCGGAATTCGGGAGAAAGGCTGAAATTGGCAATCAGGAAGGCTGTCGCAATCGGGATAGCCGCTTCCGCCGTGATGTCGCGCCCCGTGCACGCTGCCGACATGCGCGATGCCGTTCTGAACGATCTCAGGGGGTTCGATATCGCCTGCCGGGCCGAAGATGCCGGGCAGGGCGCCGCATTGTGCTCTGCGATACGGCACCTTTTGGAGCAGCG
>CAYPYM010000799.1:0-1814 GCA_964414435.1 uncultured Ignavibacteriales bacterium
CAAGCGATTATGATGGAAACACGTTCGATCTTAATGGTCGGACTATAACCGTTGATGGGGATATTGATCTGCAAGGTGGGTCGTTTACCCATAATAACGGTACATGGTTTTTCGGATGCACGGATGACCGTACCTTTGATAATACGGCTGAGTGGCGGTTTTATCATGTCACGTTTAATTTTGCCCTTAGCAAAGACCTTGATTTGTCTGTCACAGTAATTTATTGTGACGGTGATCTGGACATAACACAGATTACACAAGTCGATAACGGGAATATTGAAGTGCTGGGTGATATACTGCTCTCCGACTTGGTTGGTGCGGTGAGCATGTCTGCGATCGTGAAACTGGTAGGAACGAACCATAATGTTACAGCGTCACCCACAGGTGTAATACCGAGCCTGACTGTTAATTGTTCTGGCACTGTAACTTTCAGCGGCACAGTCAAGGTTATTGGTGACTATAATTACATAAGCGGCACAGAAGACTGGATTACAAATAGTGCAACACTTTTCCTGAGTAATGCTAGTCTTTCGGCTGTGTTCAATCCATCATCTGATGATTATTATAATCTCACCTTAACAGGATTAACAGGGCGATATGCATTGGGTGGAAATGTTGTCGTTAAGGGTGATGTTACTATTGTATCTCTTTATTCCCTCAATGGATACGAATTCCAGATATGGGGAGATATTATCGCCATTGATTCTAACTTCAGCGGCACGACAGTTTTTCATATTGTTGGAGATAGTACGCAGGAGATTTATACTGATAAAGCGGGAGGATTAGGTGCGATAACAAGTCTCAATATAGACAAGCCATCAGGCACACTCACGATCTACGATACTTTGATTATACAGGGTTCGGATTTCACGTATACGAAGGGAACTGTTGTTTGTACGGGATCGACAATCGCACTCAACAATTCGATGACAGTCAATCTTGGTAATTTGCATCTATGCCATGTCAATTTCGTCACGGGTGGACAAACAGTTACGATTGTAGGTACTATGTATGTTGACGGTAATCTTACCATCACATCGTTGAGCACGATCAACGGTGGTTCAATACAGGTCGAGGGTAATGTAGTTAACAACCTTGATTTAATAGGTGGAGGAACAGTTGCCATCATTTTTGCGGGGACAAATGATCAGACGATTACAACCGGAGCCACTATTGACTGGCCTTATGGCACAGTCACTATTAATAAAGCAAGCGGCACGGTTACGTTGCTTGGTAACTGGAAGCTGGATGGTACAGGGCAGGATTTAATTGTCGCGTCTGGGACGCTTGATCTTAATGGTTTTAATATCAGCGTTACCGACCAGATTGTAATTACAGATGGTCTTACCCTCAAGGGTAACGAAACGATCACTGCCACGACCGTAACGGTCGATGATACATCATCTACAGTCATCTACAAGGATGCGGCAGTAACCGCACTGCTTGACAGTCTTACGCAGTCATACTACAATCTGGTTCTTGGTGCGAGTAAGACGCATGAAGTAACGACAGGTGTCGGTAATGGTATAACTGTTAAGGGTGTGCTGGCTTCTAATGGAACTTCGGGTACGAGGTCTATTCTCCGTGCAAAGGAGGATGCGTCTGCTCAGTGGGAGCTTGATCTTCAAGGCACATCAAGTCTTGAGGACAAAGTCGATGTCAAGTACTCTAATGCCAATGCAGGTAACGAAGTTAGCGCTATCGGTTCTACTGACAATGGCAATAATGATAACTGGGATTTTGGTGCATCCAGTAGCTCGAGTTCGGCGAGTTCCAGCAGTAGCTCGTCTAGCAGCCGTAGCAGCAGTTCGTCC
>CAYPYM010000800.1:0-1813 GCA_964414435.1 uncultured Ignavibacteriales bacterium
CGCTTCAGAAGAAGGTGGAAGACCGCTACCAGAAGGTGCGGGAGATGGCCGACGACATCGGTCGCGTCATCGACAGCCGGTTTCAGACGGGAGTGTCACCGACAGGGACCTTCGCCGCTGGGTCGATGGCTCCGCCCGCCGTCAAATCGCTCGCCGTACTGCACCTGCGGAATCTCGGCTCGCCTGACGATGAATTCCTCTCGTACGGTATCACCGAGGATCTCATTGTCGATCTGACTCGTCTCGGCACGGTCCGCGTGGCCTCGATGCGCTCGATCATGAAATACAAGGATTCGGACGCCGATCTGGAGGAGATCGCCCAGAAACTCAATGTCGGTCTCATTCTCGACGGATCGATTCATAAGTCGGCGACCACGATCCGGGTATCGGCTCAACTCGTCGATGTCAGCAACGGCGAAAACCTCTGGGCGGAGCGCTGGGAACAGGCGCTGGAGAACCTGCCGCAGGTGAAGCGGGCGCTGGCCGACGGGATCGCGCAGGCGCTGGAGATCGGCAAGACGATGGTGGCGCAGGCACAGGTGGGCGTGCCCGAAGCGGAGAACGCCAAGGCCTACGAGAACTACCTGCGGGGCAAGTACACGTTCGATCACAAGCAGCAGACGACCGATGTCGAGATTGCGCTCGGGCTGTACCTTCAGGCGATCAGGGAAGAACCGTCGCTGGTGGCGGCGCGGGCCGGGCTGGCCGAGATTTTCATTCACCAGGGGCAGTTCGATCGGGCGCGCACCGAGCTTGAAACGGCGCTCCAGGAAGCCGAACGGCAGAACGCGCTGCCCGACCAGGCGACCATCCTTCGGCTGCTCGCGCGCCTGCATATCCGCCACTCCGAGTGGGAGCAGGCCAAAGCGTGCGCCGATCGCGCCATGGCGATCGTTCGCGAACAAAACGATCCGGCCGGCGAAGTGCAGACGCTCGGCGTGCTGATCGCGATCGCACAACCCCAGGGCGATTTCGACACCGCCCTCCGGCTGTTCGATCGCGTGCTCGAACTGAGCCGCCAGCTCGACGATCAGGAGCAGGTGGCCGAGGCGCTCAAGACGATGGGCGTGGTCTACGCCCGGAAGGGCGATCTCGACCGGGCGTATGCGCTCTATGAGGAATCGCTGGCCCTGGCCAAGACGCAGGAGAACCTCTCGCTGCAGGCGGCGTGTCTCTCGAATATCGGCAACGTGCATTACGTGCGAGGTCAGCTCGACGAAGCGTTCCGGATGTACAACGAATCGCTGCAGATCCATCAGCGGCTGGGCGATGAAGCGATGGCGGCACGGCCGATGTTGAACATGGGTTTGATCGAGCTTCGCCGCGGCAAGTATCGCCACGGACTTGATCTGCTCAACCGGGCGGCGGAGATCTTCAAGGCCGCCGGTGACCGCGCCACCCATGCCATGACCCTGGCCAACATAAGCCAGGTACGCCTGACGCTCGGTGAAAACGACAAGGCGGTCGCGGCGGCGAAGAAGGCACTCGAAATATCGCGCGAGATCAATCATGTTCACGCCGAATGCAACGCCCTCTTCCGGCTCGCCACGGCTCACTTCGAGGCCGGCGAATACGACGAAGCGGAAACCTCCTATCAGGAAGCCCTTGGTGTCGCGGTCTCCGGCGGCATCAAGCGGCTCGAATGCCACGTCTATCTCGGACTGACGACGCTCTACTATCAGACCGGGCAATACGACCGATGCCGGGAATTCATCTCGATGGCGCTTCCGATCGCCCGCGAGGTGGGCGATAAGCCGGCGATGGTCTGGATCACGGCCTACAAGGCTGCCATGACGGTCCGCGACGGGCTGGT
>CAYPYM010000801.1:0-1813 GCA_964414435.1 uncultured Ignavibacteriales bacterium
TGGTAGACGTATCCTCCTATAATAGCGGTGCCTTGGTCGTGGCTGTATTCCCATATTGGCAATGTTAGTCCTGTTTGGCTTCCGCCTGTGTAGGGTATGGTTCCTTCCATGATGTTCCAGCCGTAGTTTTTTGCTTTTTCTGCTATGTCTATTTCTTCTCGTTGGCTTTGTCCGACGTCGCCTACCCAGAGGTTTCCGTTGGTTTGGTCGAAGCTGAAACGCCAGGGGTTACGAAAGCCGTAAGCGTATATTTCTTCTTGGTAGCCTGCAGAGTTGTCTTTCTAGGGGTTGTCTTGGGGTATGGCGTAGTTTTGATTTTGTGAGGTGTTATCTACGTCTATGCGTAGGATTTTGCCTAGCAGGGTTGAGAGGTTTTGGGCATTTCCTTGGGGGTCGCCTGCTGAACCGCCGTCGCCCATTCCGATGTAGAGGTATCCGTCGTTTCCGAAGGCGAGTTGTCCTCCGTTATGGTTGGAGAAGGGTTGGTTGATCTGGAGCAGAATTAATTCGCTGTTTTGCTCTGCTGTGTTAGGGTTGGTTTGTGAGACTTGGTATCTGGCTATGACTGTGCGAGGGGGGTTATCGGCGGTGTAGTCAACATAAAAGTATCCGTTCTGTGCATAGTTGGGATGAAGGGCAAAGCCAAGAAGGCCTTGTTCTCCGCCATATAGAACTTTGCTGCGGATGTCAAGAAAATATGTAGATGCTGTGTTTGTTGGAGAGTTTTCAAAAACGCGGATGGTTCCTTCTTGCTCGACTACAAAGAGTCTGTTTGATCCATCATTAGAAGGGACCAATCCGACTGGTCGGCTAAATGAAAGGTATGGGAAAGCCTGATTGATAGAGTATTGATTTTCTGTTTGGCTCCAAACGGACGAAGTTTTAATATAAAGAAGAGTGAGTAAAGAAATTAGGATGACAAAAATGATGACAAAAGCAAGATGCTTTTTAATTTTAATTCTCATTTAAGATCATTATTAGAAAAGTTCTACTTGAAGATTCCGAAGAGCTAATTTTTTGTTCCTCCACAACTAATCCCAGCGGCTTTGATGCTTTGGGTTGTTGGTGAATTAGATTTTAACATGCTCATTCGTAGTGAGTTTGACTTATATTCACAGGTTCCTCTAATAACATTCATGAATAAACTCTGGCTGCTCTTCGCAATGGTTGTAATAGTAGCTAGTCAAGTTGCCATTCTATCATCATTCCACTCTGTTAACGCAAATACTTGGGTAAACGGCTCCACAGTAGTGGTTATCTCAAAAATAAACTATGCTAATCTCAGAGTTGAAATTGACATAATGCCCCAAGTTCTTATGGGACAATCGCAGACCAGTCTAATATTTCAAAACGGCACTCAAATAGCAATATCTGCAGAGCCTCATTACAAATTCTCTGTGACTTTACCTAGTACTGGGTGGTCTTCAGGAATCTTTGGGATTCAATCTGAAGGAATCAACATTTCTAATAATCATCCAATAGATGTACAGTTCTTGTCAAACAGCACTATATTCCAAGAAATCAATTCCCGAATCGACTGGACAGTGCCACCTTACTCGGCAATTTCGGTCTATTGGTTTATAGTTCAAGGAAACGCACAAGTGACTATTCAGGGGTATGGTGTAGGGCTTTGACAGAGGAGAATCTTACAAGCAAAATGGCAGAGTTCATGAATGCGTTAGATCAGGTTAAAGCATACCGAGAACTCGCAACTGCCATGGCGGATTTCGTAATAATAATTGTAGCATCAGTAGCCGCCTTATTAGCATTAAATATTATCGTTAACTTATTGGACGTTTTTTATGGGTCCAGT
>CAYPYM010000802.1:0-1811 GCA_964414435.1 uncultured Ignavibacteriales bacterium
GTGATCTTCTGCGCGTTGCGGATCGCCTCGGCGATGACCGCCGCGTTCTGGACGCCGCGGTTGTAGAAGTTCTCGCCGACCATACCTTTGGGCGTCTGGCTGTTGCCCTTGGCGATCACGTATTTCTCGATATCCCGGATCGCCGGGTAGTTGGCGCCCACGGCGTTGAAGTTAAGCGACAAGTAGCCCTTCGCCGCCGGCCCCGCTGGCGCGGCATCACCCTCGGCGCCGGACCACCATACCCCGAGGAAATGATCCATGGGATAGCCGGTCTTGGCCGCTTCGGTCACCGCGGTCGGGTTCATCGCGCCCCAGCCCCACATGATCATCCAGTCAGGACGGTCGCGGCGCACCGAGAGCCACACGCTGCCCTGGGACTGCATCTGGGATACCGGCACCGGATACATCTTGACGTTGAACCCGTAAGTCTTGGCGAAGTCCTTGAGCAGCGGGATCGGTTCGCGGCCGTAGCCGACGTCGAGATAGATGAAGCCGATCGTCTTGCCCTTGAGCTTGGCGAGGCCGCCCCCTTCCTTCTGCGCGATGTACTTCAGCGCGATCGACATCCCGTCCCAGTACGTGTCCGGGGGATTGAAGATCCACGGAAAGTCCGCGCCGACCGCGGACGCCGAAAGACCGTAGGCCATCGACAGGATCGGAATGTGATCGTGCGACGCCTTCGGAATGAGCGCGAGCGTGATGCCGGTCGAGTACGGATCGATGACCAGCGGGTTCTTGTCCTTCACCGAGTCGTAGCACTCGACGCCCTTCGCGTTGTTGTATTGTGTCTCGCATTCCTGAACGTTGATCTTTACGCCGCCGATGCCGCCGTCGCGCGCGTTAAGCATCGAAAGATAGTCGTGCATGCCGTTCGCTATCGGGATCCCGGAATTGGCGAACGGACCGGTTCGATAGGTGAACAGCGGCACCAACAGCGTGTTAGCCGCGACTGCGTTCGAAACCGGGACCGAAGCCCCGACAAAGCCTGCAACCGCCGCGAGCAGTAGATATTTCAAGCGCATTTTCACTCCTCCTAAGATGACAGCCGACACAGGGAGCGCCGACCGTGTTTACAACTGTTGTTTAGAATTTTTCCGGGTAGTCTACGCCTTCAATATGGAAATGGCCACGTTCTGAGCTTCTGCTTGCCGACCTGCCACAGCCGCGCGAGTCCCTGCGGCTCGACGATCAGAAAGAAGATGATCAGCGCGCCGAGGATCACGAACGACGCCTGATCCACCTTTGCGCTTTCGATACTGAAGCCGAGATGCTGGGGCGCGTGCCGCAGCAGGATCGGCAGCCCCCAGATCAGAGTCGCGCCGAGAAACGAGCCCAGCAGGCTGCCGAGCCCGCCGATGATGATCATAAACAGGATCAGGAAGGACTGATTGATATTGAAGCTCTCCGGTTCGGCGTTACCGAGGAACAGAAATACCAGCATCGCCCCCGCGACGCCGCAATAGAACGAAGACACGGCGAACGACAGGAGCTTGGTCGGATACAGTCTGATTCCGATCAACTCGGCGGCAAGGTCCATGTCCCGCACCGCCATCCACGTGCGGCCGATGCGGCCGCGCATCAGATTCGCCGCGAGGAGCGTTAGCACGACGACGATCGACAGCACAACCAGGTAACGTGTCGCCGACGATGCCGTCGGCCCGGTCACCGCAACGCCGAACAGTGTTCTCGTCGGCACCTCGATCGAGGCCGATATATTGTAATTGTAGAGCCAGGGAATGCGGATGAAACACCAGGACAGGAAGAACTGCGCCGCGAGCGTCGCAACCGCGAGATAGAAGCCCTTGATGCGC
>CAYPYM010000803.1:0-1810 GCA_964414435.1 uncultured Ignavibacteriales bacterium
GAAAAAAGGTACAAAAAGTAGGATTTTATAGTCTACTCTGAAGTATAGATTTTCTGCAAAATTACCGGCAGGTTAACAGACCCCGTCGAAATATAGGAAGTAAATGAAGCAAAAGCAGTTCCGAGGCTCCCCCGGCCGGTTTATCGGAGGCCCGCCACCCGCCGTCCCGTGACCCGGAACCAGGTTCGTGACTGATTTTTTGTCCCTCCCAACAAGAAATGTTCTTGCTTTCCTGACTCTATTTGGCGATATTGCCAAATAAGAAAGTAATGGAGATCATATGACCGACCAACAACGCCAACTCTGGGCCGCCCGCGCCTCTGTCGTCAAAGCCCTCGCCCACCCGACCCGCCTCATCATTGTCGACGAACTCTCGCGCCGCGAACGCTGTGTCGCCGAACTCACCGACCTGATCGGCGCCGACATGTCAACTGTCTCGAAACACCTCTCGGTGCTGAAAAGTGTCGGGATCGTGGCGGATGAGAAAAAGGGCGTGCAGGTGTATTACTCGCTGCGGACTCCGTGCATCCTGAGTTTCTTCGGATGCATTGAGACGGTTCTGCGGCAGGGGGCCGAGGAACAGTTGCGGCTGATCGAGATCGAGAACCGGCCATGAACCTTCGGAGTGAGTGGAAAGCGCTGACGTTGATCGCCGGCATTTTCCTGATTTTCTATTTCGCCCCGGTCGACACTGTCCGGGTCACCAACGCGGTCGGCGAGGCATTCGCGCTCACCGCCTGGTATGCCCGCGAGCATGTCATTCTTTGCCTGCTGCCGGCCTTTTTCATCGCCGGCGCCATCGCCGTGTTTGTGAGTCAGGCCTCGGTGATGAAATATCTCGGCGCCCGCGCCAACAAGGTGCTGGCGTACGGCGTCGCTTCCGTTTCCGGTTCCGTACTTGCCGTCTGTTCGTGCACGGTGCTGCCGCTTTTTGCCGGGATCTACAAAATGGGCGCCGGGCTGGGTCCGGCCACCGCGTTCCTCTACGCCGGCCCGGCGATCAACGTTCTCGCGATCATCCTCACCGCCCGCGTACTCGGTCTCGAACTGGGTGTCGCCCGGGCGGTCGGCGCAATCGGATTCAGCGTGATAATCGGCGTGATCATGGCACTGCTGTTCCGCCGCGAAGAAAAAGAGAAGGCGATAGCCCAGGCGGCCCTGCCGGAGCCGGAAGTCGCCCGTCCGCTCTGGCAGAATGTCGTCTATTTCGGCCTCATGGTTCTCGTGCTCATTTCGGCCACCTGGGGACAGCCGGCCACCGCCGACAGCTTCTGGGCCACGATCTACGCGATCAAGTGGCCGCTCACGGCGATCTTCTCGGCCGCGCTCGGTTTTGTACTGATCCTCTGGTTCGGTCTTTCGTGGCTGCGGGTCGCAACCGTGACCCTGATCACGGCAATCCTCGCTTTCCTGTTCCCCGACCAGCACCTGCTCGTGTTCGCCGCCGGAATTGTCGGGCTCTCGACTATTACCGCGACCGCCAAGGGGGAACCGTCCGACTGGTTCGATCAGACCTGGGGATTCGCCAAACAGATCATGCCGCTGCTGTTTTTCGGCGTGCTGGTGGCCGGGGCACTGCTCGGACGGCCCGGCCACGAAGGATTGATCCCGTCGCAGTGGATCGCCGCGGCGGTCGGCGGCAACACACTCTTCGCGAACCTGTTCGCCTCGGTGGTCGGCGCCTTTATGTATTTCGCGACGCTCACCGAGGTCCCGATCCTCCAGGGACTGATCGGCAACGGCATGGGCAAGGGGCCGGCGCTGGCGCTGCTGCTGGCCGGGCCGGCGCTGTCGCTGCCGAATATGCTCG
>CAYPYM010000804.1:0-1803 GCA_964414435.1 uncultured Ignavibacteriales bacterium
CCGGCAACTACATCCCGTATGATTATGCCGCCAACCTGCTCGACTCGGCCAAGCCCGACGGGATCCTGTTCACGTTCGGCGACAACGACACGTTCCCGCTCTGGTGCCTTCAGGAGGCGTACCACTACCGCACCGATGTCCGGATCGTGAATCTCTCGCTGGCTAACACCAACTGGTATATCCGGCAGATCAAGAACGACATGGGCCTGAAACTGCCCTGGACCGATGAGGAAATCAACGCCCTTCGCATGTATCGCCTCAGCGACGGTTCCTGGCGGCGCCTGCAGGATATGGTCGCCGACGCTCTGATCGATGAGTACCTCGGCAACCGGCCGCTCTATTACTCGGTGACGGTCGGCGCCGGCGCGCGGCGCTACAAAGGCCAGCCGCTCGACTCGCGCCTCATGATGACCGGCATGCTCTTCGAGGTCGGCGAGCCGCACGGTAAAATCGAGGTCGACGTACCGTACTCGTTCAATTTCTTCATGCACGATTTCCGTTCCCGCAGTATCGCCGATCCGAAGGTGTACAAGGACGATGCGACCCGTCGCCTTACCACCAACTACGGCAACGCCTTCCTGATGGTCGCCGATACCCTCCGCAAAGCGGGCGAGATTGCCAGAGCGGAACAGATAACCGAGGAAGCCGTCAAGCGCATTCCGTACGCCGGCGATCCGGTCGAGTTCCTCGGCTCGTTGTATTCGGAAGAAGGCAAGATCGACAGCCTCCGCATGCTCATCAACACCTCCGAAGCGGGGGACAAGCGCTGGCTGAACGTTCTCCTGGCCCGGGCGATGATGGATCAGGGCGACACCACCGCCGCCATCAACAACCTGACCGCCGTCCTCCGCCAGTCGCCCAAATATCGCCAGGCGCTGGACGAACTCATGCGGACCTACTTCGCCCAGAAAAATCTCCCGGCCATGAAAGACGTCCTGAGTTTCTGGCTCCAGTTCAACCCCGACGATCAGCAGATGCGCGGCATCCTCCGCGAACTGCAATCCGGGTTCCGATTCGAGGATCTCGACAGCGGAGACACGGAGTGAACCTGCTCGCTCTCAACTGGAACGATCTCTCCAATCCCTACGCCGGCGGCGCCGAGGTGCATCTCGAAGAACTGTTGCGCCGCCTCGTCTCCTACGGCCACCGCGTGACCCTGTTTTGCTCCGGATACCCCGACTGCAAGCCCGAAGAGACAATCGAGGGCATCCGCATCATCCGCCGGGGCAACCGCTACAACTTCAACCTCGTCGCGGCCAAACACCTCAAAAAGCTCGTCCGCGAGGAATCGTTCGACCTGCTGATCGAAGACATCAACAAGATTCCCTTCTACACGCCCCGCTATCTCGATCTGAAAACCCTCGTGGTGGTGCCGCACCTGTTCGCCACGACGGTGTTCCATGAAATCAACTTCCTGCTGGCGTCGTACATCTTCCTGGCCGAACGCCCGGTTGTGCGCTACTATCGGAAATTCCCGTTCAACGTCATCTCCGAGTCAACCAAGCAGGACCTGGTCGACCGCGGCATTCCCGCCGAGAACATCTCGGTCATCCACTGCGGCATCGACCGCACCACCTACGCCTACGATGCCTCGGTGCCCAAGTACGACCGCCCGACCATTCTCTATCTCGGCCGGATCAAAAAATACAAGTCGGTTCAGCATCTGATCCTGGCGTTGCCCAAAGTGAGGGAGAAAGTCCCCGATGTCCGCCTCATGGTTGTCGGGAGCGGCGACTATCTCCACAAACTTCAGGCGCTGGTCGGCCAGTTCGGCCTGCAGGAAGTTGTCGAGTTCCCCGGTTA
>CAYPYM010000805.1:0-1802 GCA_964414435.1 uncultured Ignavibacteriales bacterium
TCAAATGAGACGGGCCAAGCATAAGAGTGAACTGGACCAGGAGCTCCCGGTCGAAACCATCGGTCTCACCGAACATCGTTTCCAGCGCCGAGAATGCCCCCGCGGCCGACCGGTACACCCGTTCGGTCGTCATCGCGTCGAACGCGTCGGCGATAGCCACGATCCGACTATACTCGTGGATTTGCGTCCCCATAAGGCCCGCGGGGTAGCCCCGACCGTCCATGCGCTCATGATGCTGCACGATCGGCAGGCAAACCGACTCGGCCGCTTCTCCCGATTCCTGCACCATCTCCAGTCCCCAGCCGGGATGAAGCCGAACGATGTCCATCTCGACTGCCGTCAGGGGGCCGGGCTTATTCAGGACCTTCTCCGGCACCTTCGTCTTCCCGACATCGTGAAGAAGCGCCCCGGTGCCGACATCGGTCAGTTCTTCCGGTTCGGCAATGCCGATATGGCGGGCAAGCGCCAGCGCCAGCGTACAGACATTCACCGAGTGGGTATACAGGTAGTAATCGAACGACATGACCCGGATCAGGCTGTACAGCGCTTCCGGGCCTTCGATAATGTACCCGACTGTCGCTTCAACGAGGGCGCGACTCCGCCGTATATTCTCGCCCAGTTGCGGTTGGCCGAGGAGATCCTTAACCAGCAGTTTGGCCGTGTCATAGACGATACCGGCTTTTGCTTCCGGCTTCAGGGCCGGATCCTGGATGATCTCCCGAAGGTGGCGTTCCAGATACTGGCTGTAAATGTTAGCGCTGTCACCGTTGATATAGAGACGGCTGACATTGTTTTCGAGAAGAAAGCGGCGGTTGCGTTCGGTGAAACGGGTGCGGGCGCCACGGTAGAGCACGTAGGTGCCGGCGTTGCGCAGATACAGGTCGAAATCGACCACGCTGTTGCAGCGGAGCGTTTCGAGCCGGACCGGAAGATAGGAGATTGCAGTATTGGTCGTCTGTATCATCTGTGCCCTTTTCTATCCCTGCGGCGATGCCCCGACGCCTACATCTCTGATTATCGACAAATTTCTCCTTATCTGAACCGTATCATTCCGGGCGGTCAGTTTTTCATAACTGCCCGACAATCCGCTTGGCAATCGGATTGGCCGGCGCGATACTGCCATCAATGAATTCGGAAACTGAACGAGACGGGCGGCGACTGCGGGTCGCGGTTATCGGCGGAGGCGCCGCCGGCATCTTCGGCGCCATCACCGCCGCCGAACGGAACCGCTCGGCCGCCGTGACCGTATACGAGGCAACCGACACCCCGCTGGACAAAGTCCGCATATCCGGCGGCGGCCGATGCAATGTTACTCACCATTGCTTCGACCCGGCCGAATTGGTCCGCAACTACCCCCGCGGCGCCCGGGAACTGCGCGGTCCGTTCAGCCGGTTCGGACCGCAAAACACAATCGACTGGTTCAAGTCCCGGGGTGTCGAGCTGAAGGTCGAAGCCGATGGTCGGATGTTCCCCGTGACCGATTCCTCAGCCACGATAATTGACTGCCTGATGGAGGCAGTCCGTTCGGCCGGCGTCCGGATGAGTCTGAACGCCCGCGTCAGAAGTGTCGTCGCCCCGGCCGACAGCGACCGGCCGGAATTTGAGATTGTTCCGCACGGCGGCCGGGTCGAACGGTACGATCGCCTGCTTTTGGCGACCGGCTCGGGTCCGCAGGGGTATCGGTTTGCGGAATCGCTCGGGCATACGATCGTACCCTGCGTGCCGTCGCTGTTTACGTTTAAAATCCGCGATCCCCGGCTGGCCGACCTGTCCGGAATCAGCTTCGACCGCGTAGCGCTGGC
>CAYPYM010000806.1:0-1802 GCA_964414435.1 uncultured Ignavibacteriales bacterium
GATAGAGCGGGAATTCTAGGGGCCCGGCGTCGAATCCTTCTCGATGCCCCTGTCCCCGAGGTAGGAATCGGCGGGTTTTCAGGTGAAAGTGTATCAAAGGGCTGTCCGCTCGCGCTTCGACCGGCTCAGGGCTCGGTCTTGAGCGCCCCTTGCCTACTCTTCGTATTTTCCCTTGAAACGCTTGATCGCCTTGTAGAGGGCTTCGGCGACGTCTTCCTGATAGCTGCTCGATTTGAGCAGCCGCTCCTCGGACTTGTTGGAGATGAAGCCGGTTTCGACCAGCACCGACGGCGCGTAGACGCGGTTGAGCACGAAGAACCCCGCCTGATCGACCCCGCGCGCGGTGGTCTTGAGATTCCGCCGGAATTCGAGGTCGCACATCATGGCGAAATCGTGCGATTCGGTCTGGAATTCGGTCATGATCATCTCGTTGAGAATACTCAGCACCGGATCGTCGAACAGCTCGTCCTCACTGTTGGAGGTGTCGCCGCTGTCGTCGTTCTGGTCGCGCAGGAACGCCGAGTTTTCGAACTGCGCGACGGCCCGGGCGGAATCGTTGCGGGCGGCGGCGAGGAAAAAGACATTCCAGCCGCTGATATGACGCTTGGTCGAGGAATTGGCGTGGATCGAGATAAACAGGTCGCAGCCGGCCTCGTTGGCGATGTCGGCGCGGTCCTGAAGGCTGACCGTCTTGTCCCGGTCGCGGGTCATGATAACCTTGAACTGCTTATCCTTGCGGATCAGCTTGGCCAGCCGACGGGCGATATCAAGCGCGACATCTTTTTCGCGCGTGCCGCCCGGCCCGACCGCCCCGTACTGCGAGCCGCCGTGACCGGCATCGATCACGATCACATCGATCTTGTCGTCCGGTCCGACTTTCGGCCCGGTGTCGGACGAGTCGATCTCAAATCCCGCATCGGCAATTGATATCTGTATTCTCGGCGGATCGTTGAGCAGCTTGTGGTGCCAGGTTTCGACCGGTCGGCGCAGACGGATCGAGACCTGCCCGGCCCCGGCTACCTGATGCGCTTTGAGATCGTACATGTAGCGACGGTCGCGGCGGGCGAGAATCCGGCTGCGGTTGAGGATGCCGTCGCGGATCGAGACGTTGATCCAGTTGCCCTCGGTGACGAAGATCTCGTAGTTCATCGCCTTGGTGAGGAATATCTCGATCAACAGGCCGTTGGCCTTGGCCGACACGGAAAGGTCGGTCACGTTGAACAGTTCCGAATCGACCCGGATTTCGCCCCGGTTGGCGTCCCACGTGATTTTCTGCTGGAGCACCTGGTCGAGCAGGGGAAGGAAGGTGCCGGCCGGGACAAAGAGCTGACCGTCGCGAAGCTGCACCGGGTAGGTCAGGTTATAGACGGTGTCGTTGAGCTTGATATATGATGCCCCGAGGAGGAATTCGAAACGGCTTTCGCCCTCGGTGTAGGTGACGAGGTGGCCGACCGTTTTCCAGTCGACCGTGCCGCCGATAATCTCGGCCAGCTGGGAAAACGAGATATAGGTGACATCGTCCTGCTGCCACGACTGGATTTTGTCGGTGGCGCCGGCAATGGCGACATCGACCGATCCGGCCCGGGCGGAGGCGGCGCTCAGCAGCAGCAGGGCGGTCAGAATCGCCCCAAGTCCCCATCGTTGCGGTCTATGCATCATGAGTCGTGTCTTAGTAGTCTTTGCGCAGCGCCCGTTTGATATTCCGCTGGGCATCGGCCTCGGCGATCGCCTGGCGCTTGTCATACTTTTTACGCCCGACCGCAACCGCCAGCTCGACCTTGGCGATGTTTTTCCGGAAGTAG
>CAYPYM010000807.1:0-1797 GCA_964414435.1 uncultured Ignavibacteriales bacterium
CTTGTCGGCATCGTCGCCGTTGTCGTTCTCGTTTTCAGCCTCCCCGCCTTCGGGCAGCTGACCATCGACAACATCACTGAACTCCGAAAGCAGGGCGCCGAAGACGGCTGGACGTTTGACGTCGGCCTCAACACGGCTACCCAATACCCGCTCGATCAGCTCTGCGGCATGAAAGAGCCGGACGACTGGCAGAAGGACGCGCCGTGGGACCCGTGCATGGCCAAGGGGGCGCTGCCAAGCCGCTTCGACTGGCGTGACCTTGGCGGTGTGACCCCGATCAAGGATCAGGGCGGCTGCGGGAGTTGCTGGGCATTCGGAACGGTCGGCCCGCTCGAATGCGCCATCAAGATCCAGGACGGCCGCACGGTCGACCTCTCCGAACAGTGGCTGATCAACTGCAACAACGGCAGTTGGGGGTGCGACGGCGGCTGGTGGGCCCACTCCTATCACATGCACTATACCGATCCCTGTGACAGCTCCGGCGCCGTTCTCGAATCCAGCGTCCCCTACGCCGCTGCGGACCAGGCCTGCGGATGTCCCTATGAACATCCCTACCACATCGCCCGGTGGGTTTACATCGGCGGCCCGTACGACACGCCCACTGTAAATGAGATGAAGCAGGCGATTATGGATCATGGTCCGATCTCGGTCAGCGTATACGTCAACAATGCCTTCCAGGCTTATTCGGGCGGTGTCTTCAACGGCTGTGAATCCGGCGATGTCAACCACGCCGTCGTGCTGGTCGGCTGGGATGACAGTCTCGGTCCGCAGGGCGCCTGGATTCTCCGCAATTCGTGGGGCCCGAACTGGGGCGAAGACGGATACATGTATATCGTTTACGGCTGCTCGATGGTCGGCTATGGCGCGTGCTACATCGACTACCAGGGCGGGGCCGATTTCGTCTCCGACGTCCGCACCGGCTGGGCGCCGTTCGACGTGTCGTTCCAGGGTACCTCCGGGCTCGAAGTCGACAAATGGAGCTGGGACTTCGGCGACGGTACCGCCGACACCGGTCAGACGCCGGTTCACACGTTCCAGAGTGCCGGCATGTACACCGTGGGACTCGAGGTTGACGCCGCCGGGGATGTCCGTTCCAAACAGAAACCCGGATATGTGATCGCCCTCGCCGATTCGATTATCCCCGGCACTGTCGGTGCGTTCTGCAATCAGTGCGTCGAGGTGCCGATCTATGTGCACAATTTCGCGCCGGTCCGGTATATTCAGATGCCGATCGTGTACAGCGGCGATGTGGAACTCAAATTCGATTCCTTCTCCACCGCCGGCTGCCGTACGGACTACTTCGAGGTCCAATCGATCATCAATCAGGACAGCAACAACAAGCGCCTCACCCTGCGGCTGGTCAGTTCCAATTTCGACACCCAGCCATACATGCAGCCCGGCACGGGTCCGGTGGCAAAACTCTATTTCTCGCTACCCCTGCAGTCCAACTTTGGCATGTCGACCCCCGTCCAGGTGGCGGCCTACAACACGTACACTCCGCAATTCAGCTATCCCCTGCTAAGCTATACTCCGCGGTGTACCGCGGGCAGCGTGACCCAGGCGGTCGCGCGCGGCGACATGGACGGCGCGCCAGGCATCACCGTCTCCGACCTCACCTACCTGGTGAACTACATCTTCGCCGGCGGCAGGCCGCCCTTCCCGCCGGACGCCGGTGACGTCGACTGCAGCGGCGGCGTGCAGGTCTCCGACCTCACCTACCTGGTGGCGTACATTTTCAAGGGGGGCCCCGAGCCGGGCTTCTGCTTCTGATAGACGTACTTTTCGACCAGACAGCAA
>CAYPYM010000808.1:0-1790 GCA_964414435.1 uncultured Ignavibacteriales bacterium
TCTGTTCTGTATGCAAATCTGGATAACCATTTATGAATTATGTAATATGATATTGGTAAAGCTATTATGCCAGCGATAACAATCGGTACAACAATATCCATTAGTAATACAGAGATTATTTTAAAAGTTGAAGCTCCCAGAATTTTTCTAATACCGATCTCTTTGGTTTTTAATTCTGTAACAAATGAAATTAATCCGTACAGGCCCAAACAGGAAATAAAAATTGTAAAGAATGAAAACAACAGAAATACTTTTTGAAGATTAAATTCCGATTTATATTCTTTATTGATTATATCATTAAAATATTGATATTCAAAGGGTACACCCGGCTGAATTACATTCATTTGTTTTTTCAAATAATTTAAAGTGGCTGCTGATAAAATACTGGATTTTATTTTTACGGCTATTATGGGGTCGTGTCTGCTGGAATCAATAACTAAATAGCAGGGGTTCACCTTGTCATATAATGAGCTTATATTAAAATCCTTTACAACCCCTATAACGTGCCGTACACCGCTTCCATAAGGTGTAAAATGGACTATCTCTTTACCAATAGGATTCTTCCATCCGAGATTATTAACGGCTGTTTCATTTAATATAACAGCATCATTCGCATCTGACGGGTATTTTTTTGAGAACCCTCTTCCTTTGACAATCTTTAATCCGAATAAATTGATGAAATTATAGTCCACTGCGTCGTGCCAAATTACAAAACCACTGTTACCGTTTTGGCCGGGTAATTTAATAGCGCCACGATCAAATAGATGGTTTGGTAAATTACTAATTGCCGATACTGAAATAATACCAGGATACTGCAATAATTGATTCTTAAAATCATTTATTTTGTTATGTGATACATAATTATTTAACCGTATTATAATGATATTATCTCTATTGTATCCAAGATCTTTATGCATAACGAAACTTAACTGCTGGCTTAAAATAATCGAGCAAAATATGAAGACTGCAGCAAACACAAATTGAATCATAACCAGAGCATTTCTGAAATGGTTTTTTTTATTTAATAGGTTTCGACCTCCAAAAAATGAAGCTGGACGATAGGAAGAAAATGTAATTGCAGGAAACAAACCTGATAATATTCCAATTGTTACCACAACAAAAAATAAAAACAAGAAAAAAGAAATGTTGTTGAATATGTTAAATTCTATATTCCTGTCTACAAATCTGGCAAAATAAGGTAAAAGAAGTTCAGTAAATAAAATAGTAACTATGAATGAACACAATGTTATGATAACTGATTCAACTATAAATTGACGAATCAGCTGTTGTTTTCCAGCCCCCATAACCTTCCTTATTCCAATTTCCTTTTTTCGTTGAAATAATCTGGTTGTGGAAAGGTTAATATAATTTATACTAGCTATTAATAGAATAATAAGGGCTACGCCTGAATAAAGGTAAATTATTGCGATATTTCCGTTTTTCTTAAGCTCAGTCTGCATGTGTGAATGTAGATGAATATCACCAAGAGGCTGAAAATAGAATTTCTCGTTCTGCCAAAATACGTTTTGAGAATATTTTTCTAAAAACTTAGGAAACTTTTTCAAAAGATTGTCCGGATCAGCTCCTTTCTTTAGCAAAAAATAAGTGTAAAACATACTTAATCCCCAGCCACTGGCACCATTAAAAATCTTCGGTGAGGATATCAGATAGGATGAAACAACATAATCTGCAGAAAAATGAGAATTTTGTGGTATATCCTTATATACTCCGGTTACAGTAAGATCGTAAACATCTCCTAATGTTAAAATCTTTCCAACGGGGTTAATACT
>CAYPYM010000809.1:0-1789 GCA_964414435.1 uncultured Ignavibacteriales bacterium
GGTCGACCCGCCGAGCAGCACGCCCGAGTTCCAGGACGGCACGCTCGGCGTGTTCATCGAGATCGACGACGGCACGAGCCGGCTCTACATGTGCCTGCTCAATCCAGACTTCGCGGGCGGCGCCGATCCATTGCCGGTTAGGGAGGCCGGAAACATCGATGCCTTGGGTGATATCGATGCACTCGATCTGGGCTATCTCATCGACTATCTCTTTGCCGGAGGGCCTCCACCTCCCCCGTAGTCCGTCACCATGATTGATGTCATTCACCGGAAACCCATGACGAGCCAATCGTCGTGGGTTTCTTTATGCGCCCATGCGGGGTGCCCCTCCTCGCCGCCGTGAGAGGCGCAGCCTCCGACGGAACCTCAGTACAGACAATGGCTTTGTGACACAAAGTCGTCTTAAAATTCCCGGTTTCGGCTTGACAAAAATGCCTCCCGGCAATATCCTTGTACTGGAGTTATGGTCTGTAAGTCACAGTTAATTAAAACCTTGTGCTTACCTGAGATACTGACAGCTTGAGTTCCCTAGGTCTTGCCGGAAACAGCATTTCCTCGAAGTATCGTGCCATCGCTGATGTTCGATCGTAGCCACGGTACATGCAAGCAGCACAGTTGACGTTGCCGTCAGCATAGTGCTTCGCGTAAAGTTTTGTGTATCAATATATTACCATTCTCTGGCTGGTGTGAACCCAGGTCCGAATATCAGGTTACTTCAACTAGTAGGATCCGAATTTCTAACGATCAGGAGTTCATTCAAAGGAGGTGATGGGAGCAGGGAAGTTGTATCCGATTGACCGCCTGCCGAATGGCAGGCAGGAAGCGCCAAACTGTGTTTGTACCACGGAGTAAACGTGTGCCTGCTGGAGTCGTTTTGGCCGACGACACATGCGGGCGACGACTCACCTGGCTTATCTGAAGGTGGGCAACATTTAAAGCAGCAGCCTCTATTCAAGGAGACGAGCATGACGGGAAGACTGTTAAAATTCGGGATACTGGCCGCAATCCTCGCCCTGGTGGTGACGGCATTCGCGGCGCAGTCCCCGCAAAAAATGGAAGAGTTGGCCAAACTGAAGGCGGAGACGACGCCTCATGTATACAAGTACAATCCGACAGCGGACCGGTTCAACGTGCCGCCGCCGGCGGATGGTATGCGTGTGCCGCAGGAGATTCGTTCCTCCTCGCGTTCGGCGTCGATTCTCGACAATTCGAGCAGGCGGCAGACGCTGGCGGCGTCGGCGGCCGCGTCCCCGGGCATGGCAATTTGCGCCCAGGGCACGACTTACGATTACCAGCACAATGATCTCGGCCAGAAGATGTGCGCGACGCTCGATAATCCGGTCGCCTCCACCAACGTCCACTTCACGTGGATGCACTGGGACGTCATTCCGGAGTCGATCGACCGTGTTGACCGTTTTGTGAACTACAACGGTTTCAACCCGGGCACCGGTCTGTGTATCGGCGACTGCGGTACGACGATCTCGGGCGGCGGCGGCGATCCGCTGAAGGCCCGCGCCGGTTACACCGACATCGCACTGACCAGCGACGACAACGCCACGCTGTTCTTCCACCAGCGCAACGAGGTCCAGCAGGATCTGGGTTCGCTGGGGATCTACGGTTCGTGGGTGCTCGATCAGGGTATTCCCTGTTTCGACCTGTTCAACGAGGCCGAACTTGCCGGCAGCGTTGACGGCGAGGCCATCTGGCCGCACGGCGTCGTCGATCAGGGTGGCGGCGTGAAGGCTCCAGGCGACGACGT
This sequence comes from uncultured Ignavibacteriales bacterium, assembly GCA_964414435.1. Taxonomy (GTDB): domain Bacteria; phylum Zixibacteria; class MSB-5A5; order GN15; family FEB-12; genus JAGNLV01. The sequence continues at coordinate 1,760 of CAYPYM010000809.1, forward strand.
GTTCCACGTTGCCTCCCATCCCTATGGGTC
>CAYPYM010000810.1:0-1787 GCA_964414435.1 uncultured Ignavibacteriales bacterium
CGATCCCGAAATCGAGATCCTCAATCCCGACCTCCACATCTGCGAGCTGACCTCCGACATCGAATTCGAAATGCAGATCGACATCGACTCCGGCCGCAGCTACAACGTCGCCGAGCAGAACAAGCGCGCCGACGCCCCGGTCGGGACCATCTATGTCGACTCCCTCTTCTCGCCCGTCATCAAGGTCTCGTACCAGGTCGAGAACACCCGCGTCGGTCAGAAGACCGACTTCGACCGGCTGATCCTCGAGGTCACCTCCGACGGCTCCATCACGCCCGAGGATGCCCTCAGTTACGCCGCCAAACTCCTCAAGGACCACCTCCAGCTCTTCATCCACATGGACGAAGAGGTGATGGTCGAGGAAGAACCCGAAGAAGACGAAGAGACGATCCGGGTCCGCAACCTCCTGCGGACGCGCGTCGACGAACTCGAACTCTCGGTGCGTTCGTCCAACTGCCTCCGCGCGGCCAACATCCAGACCATCCGCGACCTCGTCACCAAGACCGAGTCCGAGATGCTCAAATACCGCAACTTCGGCCGCAAGTCCCTCAACGAAATCAGCACCCTGCTGGAAGAGATGGGACTGAGTTTCGGCATGGACGTCTCCAAGTTCGACGAATCCCTGAAGCAGCAAGTAGGTTAATTTAAATAGTGATTGAAAGATGGGACATCAGGATAAAGTAGCAAAACTCGGGCGCACCAAATCGCACAAAGATGCGATGCTGCGCAACATGGCGATGTCGCTCCTGGAGCACCGTGTTATCAAGACCACTGACGCCAAAGCCAAGGCGCTCCGACCGGTCGTGGATCGCATTATCTCCACCGCCAAGAAAGGCGACCTCGCTGCCAAACGTCAGGTGGCCCGTACGGTCCATCAGAAAAAGGTCTTCAAGAAACTGTTCGATGAAATCGTGCCCCAGTTCGCCGATCGCACCTCCGGCTTCACTCGCGTGATCAAGCTCGGTGTGCGGCGCGGCGACGGCGCCCCGATGTCGGTGGTCGAACTGCTGGTCGAAAAGCCGAAGGTCGAGACCGACAAGAAGGCCAAGAAGGACGCCAAAAAGGCGAAAGCCGGGGCCAAATAAGCACCCCGCCCGCTTACCCGGCCGATCCGATTGATTTGACATTCCCGGGCCCGCTCCCACGGCGGGCCCGTTTTTTTGCCCCCGATCCCTCCCGACCGCGCCCGTCAATTTTGCCTAACCGCTTGCGCTCGTTTTTGAGCTGTTGTATACTCATTAAAAGCACTTCTTGAAATGCCGAGGCAACATAGCCGCCATCAGACGCTTGGGTTGGTTTACTGAAGCACTACTTAATCATATTTTTTGCAAGGATGAGGGGATATGAATGAGACGGTAGAACAGAAAAAGAAGATGTCAACCGGCTGCCTCGTAGCCATTATCGTCTTCTCGGTCCTCCTGCTGGCCGTGATCGCACTCGCCTTCTACTGCTACAGCAACAAGGAGAAGCTGGTGAAATTCGGCGCCACAAGCATCGTCGAGAAGTTCAAGACCGAGGCCGCCAAGAATCCGCAGCCGGGTGTCGACACCGTACAGGTCGACGCGGTCGCCGACCAGGTCCTCGCCGCTATCAAGCAGCAGGAGAAGCCGAATCTCCAGGCGCTGGCCGAACTCATGCGCGACATGCAGAACGTCTTCAACGATGAAAAGGTCGATTCCGCCGAGGTCGCCGCTTTCTTCAAATCGGCCGAAAAATTCGATCCCAGTCTGACCATTCCCGAACCGCCGCCGGATATGACCGACACCACCGGCGCGGCGACGGATACT
>CAYPYM010000811.1:0-1783 GCA_964414435.1 uncultured Ignavibacteriales bacterium
GTGCAACGCGCTCGGCATCCGCTGGTTCAAGGTCGGCTGCCCCTGGCCGATCGCCCGAAAGGACAAGTACTTGGAGCGTTGGGACAAAGTCGAGGCCGCCCTGCGCTGATTATCCCTACTTTCTTCTCAAGACCGCCTCTTTTCAGGCCGAAATAGAGACTATATCCGTGTTTCGGAGGCAGTCTCTATGGATACGTACAATTTTCATGCGCCGCTGTCGGCCCACAAACGGGCTAACACGGCCGTCATAATGCTCTGCATCTTCCTGGTCTACCAGGGTCTCATGTTGGTACTCGGCCTGGTTGAATTCGCCGCCATCTCATCGGCCGTTTCCAACGGCGATTATTCCAACGACGCCGGCGGCGCCGTCTCCGCGATCAAGTGGCTCCTGACCTTCGGACAAAGCATGTTGTTTATCGCGACCGCCGTGGTCTTTCTCATGTGGGTTCACCGGGCAAACCGCGTCCTGCACGACAAGGGTATCCAGAAACTGGAACACACGCCCGGCTGGGCGGTCGGCTGGTTCTTCGTCCCGATCGCCAACCTGTTCAAGCCGTATCTGCTGATCAAGGAAATCTTCCAGCGGAGCGACCCGGACAGGGTTGAATTGTCAACCCTGGACGAACCGTCCAGCGAGGGGGTCGGCTGGATCACCGCCTGGTGGATCGGCTGGCTCCTGAGCGGTGCCGTGGACACTCTCGCCTCGGTGGCTTTCCAGCAGGCGGGCAACATCGTGCTTCGCTACAGCGCGCTCAAGATCGCCTTCCTGAGCGATCTCCTGTTTACGGCGACGACGGCTCTCCTCATCGTCGTGATCAGCAAGATTGACAACCGTCAGCGTGCCCTGGCAACCCGCCAGACCCGCCCGCAGATGCCGGCCGCCGAACCGGAACCGGAGCCGACAGCGCAGACGCCGCAACCGATCGGTTGACCGATCGGACCCCGCGCCGGCATCGCCACGATCCGGTGCCGCCGGTAACAAATTTCAGGGCGGCCCTGGCCGCCCCGCCGCCATCAACCATACTCGGGATCAGGAGAAAAAGTCCGTGGCAACGCTCTTGTGGAAAGATTCATACCGGCTCGGTGTCGACGAGGTAGACAAACAGCACCGGCACATGTTCGACCTGCTCAGCCGCCTTCAGGATTCAATCGGGAAACCCGACTCCGATCGACTGGTCGGCGAAACGCTCAAGGATCTGGTGGAACACGCCCGCGTGCATTTCCGCGATGAGGAGCGGCTCATGGAAGAGGTCGGCTACCACGATATCGCCCGGCACCGGGCGCTGCACAAGACCTATCTCGAACGGATCGCCGCGATCCTCCGACGGCTCAAGGCGGGTCAGCAGGTTACGGTGACCGACCTGATTTCGTTCCTGGAACGGTGGCTGGTGGAACACCTGCTCGGCGAGGATATCAAGATCGCCTTCGCGGTGCGGGCGCGGCTGGAAAAGGTCGGGGAACGCTGAGGTCGAGCTCTCGCTCGACGAGCACTGAGGTTACACCGATGAACGAACTGTCGCTCCTTGTATTGTCGATCATGGTTATGGCTCTGCTGACCGTGACCGTCATCCGCACCCTCCGTAACCGGAAAAAGGCGATCGAGGAACAACTCGCCCGGATCGGTTTCTACCCGGTACCCGAAGACAATCATGCGCTGCTGACCGAACTCCGCGGCCTTGCCCCCAACCAGCACCAGCAGGTCCCGGTTGGTACCGTCTACCGGCGCACCGGCGGTTGCGCCGAGCTGTACGCCTTCTATCCCGATATCGCGACCAATTCCTCG
>CAYPYM010000812.1:0-1777 GCA_964414435.1 uncultured Ignavibacteriales bacterium
ACTCACATGACCCATTTCGTGGGCAAGTACTTCACCTATCACAAGGTCCGCTGGGAGGACCACCCCAATGTCCGCGGCGGAAAAGTGGAAGCCGCGGTCAGCGAAGCGCTCGGCTTCAAGATCACCTGGGCGGCCCCGCACATCAAGAGCGGCGGAACCTGGGCCGACGCCGCCACCGCCACCGACAAGAAGGAGGCCGGCAAAAATGAAAAGTGAGACCGTCACCATAAAGGACTTCAGCCGCAAGCCCGGCCAGTTGATCGAGCTCGATCCGGCTCAGTTCCTGCCCCTTCCCCCGCCCTACGACAAGCTCGAACTGGAGCCGAAATTCAAGAAGCTGTCCGACGAGGCCCGGGCCAAATACGAAACCGATCTCGACGGCGTCACGGCGGTCAAATTTCCGCGCCCCGAGACCGACGCCGAAAAGCAGGAACTGGTCGAGAAATTCCTCAGCGGGCTGCAGAAGCTATTTGAGCCGGAGAACAACTGGGCCTTCTTGCAGCCGCTGTTCCTCACGATGGAATTCTGCGCCAAATGTCAGACCTGTTCGGAGTCCTGCCCGATCTACAATGAATCGGGCAAGCAGGATATCTACCGGCCGACCTTCCGCTCCGACATTCTTCGCCGGCTCTACAAGACCTATGTCAAGAACGGCGGTAAACTGACCGCGAAGCTCACCGGCAACGATATCGAAGTGTCGTGGACGATGCTCGCTCGCCTGATGGAGCTGTCCTATCGGTGCACGATCTGCCGCCGCTGCGCCCAGACCTGCCCGGTCGGGGTCGACAACGGCCTCGTCACCCGCGAGTTGCGCAAGATTTTCAGCCAGGAAATGGGCATCAATGTTGATCCGCTCCACAAGCTCGGTTCGGTGCAGCAGCTCGACAAGGGGTCGTCGACCGGGATGACGCCGATGGCGTTCATGGACAACCTCGAATTCCTCGAGGAGGAAGTCGAGGAACGCACCGGGATGAAGTTCAAGTGGCCGGTGGACAAGGCGGGCGCCGATGTGCTCCTGATCCACAACGCCGGCGAATTCCTCGCCTGGCCGGAGAACCCGGAGGCGTTCGCGATCATCCTCGAGGCCTGCGGCGTCAGTTACACCCTGTCCAGCGAAGCCCTCGGCTACGACAGCGTCAACTACGGCGTCTGGTACGACGATGTCCAGTTTGCCAAAGTGGCGCTGAAACACGCCGAGGTGGCCAAGAAGCTCGGGGTCAAGAAGATCGTGCTCGGCGAATGCGGCCATGCCCACAAGGCGCTCACCGTGATCGCCGACCGCGTTTTCACCGGCGAGTACAATATCCCCCGGGAAAGCTCGCTGACCTACATGCACAAGCTGCTTATCGAGGAGAAGCGCCTGAAACTCGATGCTTCGCGCAACGATGACATCATCACCACCCTGCACGACCCGTGCAACATGGTCCGCCTGATGGGTATCGTGCAGCCGCAGCGCGATCTGCTTCGGCTGGTGTCGAACAACTTCCGCGAGATGGAACCGCACGGAGTCCGCAACTATTGCTGCGGCGGCGGGAGCGGGTTCGCCATCACCCAGGACCTCAATTTCCCCGACTGGCGCCAGAATGTCAGCGGCCGGGCGAAACTGCGGCAGGTGCTCGACGTCTTCCAGGATGTCATCGATCCCGAGTACAAGAAATATGTCTGCGCTCCCTGTTCGAACTGCAAGGGAGCGATGCGCGACATGTTCGCATCGTACGGTTTGTTCGAGCGGTGCAACATTCTCTACGGCGGCCTGGTCGAGCTGATCGTCAACGCC
>CAYPYM010000813.1:0-1776 GCA_964414435.1 uncultured Ignavibacteriales bacterium
ATACAAAGAATGGGTTCTGGTACGGACACGCCGATATGAATTCCGGGAATAGAACCGCAACTTTATTTGGTGCACTCGATGCTTTCTTCCCTGCCGAATTAATATTGAGCGGAGATACAACACGCGCTGAAAAACTCCAGGCAAGCTGTTACAAAATGTGGATGCTTGAAGGAATTGAACCTGAAGAAATCGATTATTCGAATATGAAAATCGTATATCCTAATTATGCACTTCGTCCTGAGAATATTGAATCGGCTTATTATCTATACCATTTCACCGGAGATCAAAAATATGTACAAATGGGCAAAGATTATTTTGAATCTATTGTAAAATACTGCAGGAATGATGTTGGCTATTCAACACTACAAAGTGTTATTACAAAAAAGCAGGGTGACTTGATGCATAGCTTCTTTTTAGCGGAAACATTGAAATATTGTTATCTGATTTTCGCACCACAGAATACTATTGATTTCAATAAAACATTATTCAATACTGAAGCACATCTACTAAAAATCTGGCATACTGATAAATGAGAAAGATCTTTCTGTTTATTGTGTTGTTATCAACAGCTTCTTTTAGCCAGAGCGATTCTGTTGGTGTATGGAAATATGTTCAACCTAAATCCTACATCGCTTATAAAACTACCAAGCCGATTACCATAGATGGACAGGCAGACGAACAGGCCTGGAAACTTGCCGGTTGGACTGATCCTTTTGTTGATATTGAAGGCCTTCAGAAACCAAAGCCGCAATATAAGACTAGAGTAAAGATACTGTGGGATGATAATTATTTTTATTTTTATGCCGAGTTGGAAGAACCAAACGTTTGGGCAAATATTACACAAAGGGATGCCGTAATTTTCCATAACAATGACTTTGAAATCTTTATAAAACCCTACACCGATTTCCCTCAATATTGTGAGTTTGAAATGAATGCCCTCAATACTGTCTGGGATCTTCTTTTAATGAACGCATATCGTGAAGATGGACCAATTATAAATAATTGGGACATAAAGGGTTTGAAATCCGCAGTTCATATTAATGGAACCATTAATGATCCTTCAGATATCGATAAAGGCTGGTCAGCAGAAATAGCGATTCCGCGCTCTGCATTAAATGAATTAAGATTTAAAAATATGAAGGTTCAAATCCCTGAAATCTGGCGAATAAATTTTTCGCGCGTCGAATGGAACTATCAAATTAATAACGGCAAATACATAAGAGAAAGAGATAAGGACGGAAAACTTTTACCTGAGCATAACTGGGTCTGGTCCCCACAGGGAGCAATTGATATGCATATGCCTGAGTTTTGGGGTTATGTAAAATTCAGTGACAAGAAACCGGGAACTGATAATTTTGCTCCCCCTGATGATGATAAAATCATTCAGGCACTTTTTTATCTTTATAAAAAAGAAAAGGCATACCTCAAACTTCATGGCAACTATACTAAAAATATAAAGGAACTTGAATCGCCAATGTTTGTGTTCGATAACAAAGTATGCAATCCTGCAATCGTGATAACAAATTTCGGATTCGAAATATTGTTTAACCTAAGCTCCAAAAGAATTAAGTACGTCATAAATGAAAAAGGATTTATCAAAAAGGTTAGGTATTAATTATGAAGCGCCTGTTTTTAATTCTTCCGGTTATTATATTGTTCCAATTTTCATCCATGGGGTTTAACAGATTGTATAAAGATAACCCGAGTAAAAAACATTTTATATTTGCCGTTTGGGGTCACGGCGACACAACAAAATCGGATGCAGGTTGGGATTCT
>CAYPYM010000814.1:0-1776 GCA_964414435.1 uncultured Ignavibacteriales bacterium
ATACAAAGAATGGGTTCTGGTACGGACACGCCGATATGAATTCCGGGAATAGAACTGCAACTCTGTTTGGTGCACTCGATGCTTTCTTCCCTGCTGAATTGATTTTGAGCGGAGATACAACATGCGCTGAAAAACTCCAGGCGAGTTGTTACAAAATGTGGATGCTTGAAGGAATCGAACCTGAAGAAATCGATTATTCGGATATGAAAATCGTATATCCAAATTATGCTCTTCGTCCTGAGAATATTGAATCGGCTTATTATCTTTACCATTTTACCGGAGATCAAAAATATTTGCAAATGGGAAAAGACTATTTTGAATCAATTGTAAAATACTGCAGGAATGATGTTGGCTATTCAACATTACAAAGTGTTATTACAAAGAAGCAGGGCGATTTGATGCACAGTTTCTTTTTAGCAGAAACATTAAAATATTGTTATCTGATTTTCGCACCACAGAGTACTATTGATTTTAATAAAACATTATTCAATACTGAAGCACATCTACTAAAAATCTGGCATACTGATTAATGAGAAAGATCTTCCTGTTTATTGCGTTGCTATCAACAGTTTCTTTTACCCAGAGTGATTCCGTCAATGTATGGAAATATGTCCAACCTAAATCCTACATCGCTTATAAAACTACCATGCCGATTACCATAGATGGACAGGCAGACGAAAAGGCCTGGAAACTTGCTGGTTGGACTGATTCTTTTGTTGATATTGAAGGCCTTCAAAAACCAAAGCCGAAATATAGAACAAGAGTAAAGATGCTGTGGGATGATAATTATTTTTATTTTTATGCCGAGCTGGAGGAACCAAACGTTTGGGCAAATATCACACAAAGGGATGCTGTAATTTTCCATAACAATGACTTTGAAGTTTTTATGAAGCCCTACACCGATTTCCCTCAATATTGTGAGTTTGAAATGAATGCCCTCAATACTGTCTGGGATCTTCTTTTAATGAACGCATATCGTGAAGATGGACCAATTATAAATAATTGGGACATAAAGGGTTTGAAATCCGCAGTTCATATTAATGGAACCATTAATGATCCTTCAGATATCGATAAAGGCTGGTCAGCAGAAATAGCGATTCCGCGCTCTGCATTAAATGAATTAAGATTTAAAAATATGAAGGTTCAAATCCCTGAAATCTGGCGAATAAATTTTTCGCGCGTCGAATGGAACTATCAAATTAATAACGGCAAATACATAAGAGAAAGAGATAAGGACGGAAAACTTTTACCTGAGCATAACTGGGTCTGGTCCCCACAGGGAGCAATTGATATGCATATGCCTGAGTTTTGGGGTTATGTAAAATTCAGTGACAGAAAACCGGGAACTGATAATTTTGCCCCACCTGATGATGATAAAATTATTCAGGCACTCTTTTATCTCTATAAAAAAGAAAAAGTATATCTCAAACTCCATGGCAACTATACTAAAAATATAAAGGATCTTGAATCACCCATATTTGAGTTCAATAACAAAGTAAGCAATCCTGCAATCGTGATAACAAATTTCGGTTTTGAAATATTGTTTAACATAACCTACAAAAGAACAAAGTACATCATAAATGAAAAAGGATTTGTCAAAAAAGTAAGGTATTAATTATGAAGCGCCTGTTTTTATTTCTGCCGGTTATAATATTATTCCAATTTTCATCTATGGGATTCAACAGAATGCATGATAGTAACACAAACAAAAAACATTTTACATTTGCCGTTTGGGGTCACGGCGACACAACAAAATCGGATGCAGGTTGGGATTCT
>CAYPYM010000815.1:0-1775 GCA_964414435.1 uncultured Ignavibacteriales bacterium
CGAGCAGGAACTGGCCGACCCGGGCGTGGTTCGTACCCCAGACGTTTTCCTCGAGATCGTGCAGATTTTCGCCCGATTCGGCCTGACGCCAGAGACGTTCGAATTTCTCGGGGAAGGACTTCTCGAGAATCAGGAGACCGATATCGTGCAGGAGCCCGGCCACGAACGCTTCCTCGGGACAATCGTAGCGCACGCGTTCGGCGACGCCTCGCGAGCCGACCGCGACACAGAGCGAATGCCGCCAGAAACGAATCCGATCGATCGCGCCGCCCCACTTGTTGGTGAGATCGTAGACCGAGGCCGACAGGGCGAGCGCGGTCACCGCCCGCATACCGAGCGTCATCACCGCCTGGGTGACCGACGAGATCTTGCGGCCGGCGCCGAAAAACGGCGAGTTGGCCAGCCGGAGCACCTTGGCGGTCATCGCCGGATCGCGCAGCAGCACCGAGGACATCTCCTTGGCCGATGAATCGGTATCACGGCTTAACCGGAGAACCTCGGTGAGGGTCTGCGGCAGCGAGGAAAGTTCCTGGTGCTCGTCGAGTATTGTCTCAAAAATGTCTTTTTCCATACGGATCTCCGCCCTTTGTAAGATTATCGGCCGATAAGACAACTTGTTGAGGCGGAAATTGCAGGGAAACCGAAGTGGTGTCAGGACTTGGCCTTGAGCACGAGGCGCCGGATCCGGTGCCTCACCTGCCGCCGCTGCGCAGCCGTAAGGCCGCCGAAATCGGCCGCCCGGCGAGCATGTTCACAGGCCCGGGCATAGTCCCTCTCCCGGTGCTCAAAGTGCATGGCCAGCCGGATATGAGCCAGATGGCCCTCCCGGGTGTCGGTCGAGGCGACCCGCTCCCACACCGAGACCGCCCGTTCGATCTCCCCCGACCGCTTGAACGCCTCGGCGTGGAACAGCAGGACATCATCGGCGAGATCCCCCGCCGTGAGATCGTGCACCCGTTCGGTCAGGTCGAGGACACCGGGAAGGTCACGCCGCCGGCCGAAGATGCGGGACAGCGAATGAAGATCGTCGACCGCCTCCAGCGTCTCACCTTTCGATCGAAACGCCCGCGAGAGGCAGGCTGCAAGAAAATACAGCGAGACGATATCGAGGCGGTTGTGCTCCATGACGGCCGCCATGTCATCGAGCCGCTCCGACGACAGCCAGTCGAAATAAACCGACGGCACCAGGTAGCCGGGGATATCGTCGACCCGCTCGAATCCGAACACCTCCCGCTCGACATTCCCCAGCGAACAGTCGCCGAGACGGCGGCGGTAGAGCCGGCGCACGGCGTGGAGGAGATCGAAGTGGCGGTCGTGCGGCACCTTTCGTCCGACCCGGTTGACAATCAGCCGGTCGCGCAGGAGAGGCAGGTCGAACGTCAGTCCGTTGTAGCTGACCAGGGTCGTGGCGTCACCGAATTCCTCCATGAGCGCCTCGAGCATGGCCGCCTCGTCGGAGTAGTCCGGGATAACGTACTGCCGCACCTCGAACCCCTGCCGGGTAACCGACCCGACCCCGACCAGAAACGCCACCGCCCCGGCGCCGCCGAGACCGGTCGTGTCGGGATCGAAAAAGAGCAGGCGCCTGGAAGGGACCGTGCCCGGTTCGTCGTCGCGGGTAAAGGCCGAGACCAGCAGGTTCGATTCGTCGGCGGCTTCTTCGAGCGACGGCCGCCCGTGGACATAGTCCCAGGGATAGTTCGTGCGGACGAGGCAGAAGCTGCCGGCGTGATTGGAGACGATCGACCCGCCGAGCCGCTCGGCCATCGAGCGAT
>CAYPYM010000816.1:0-1774 GCA_964414435.1 uncultured Ignavibacteriales bacterium
GCGGCGCAAATCAATACTGTCAGTGCGATGGTGATCCGTCTTTTCATGCCGGTTCGACGCCTCCTTTGAAACGGGTCTCTGTTGTCGGGTACACTGAAAAGTTACGCGAGACATCGAACGAGGTTGCATCGGCCGGGCAAAAACAGGGACTGCGAGGGCGGTGTTTGTGCAAAAAAAGGAGCCTCAGACATGAGGCTCCTCAGATTCGATCGGTCGGAAAAGACCGCTTACGATGCGAACGACTTCAGCGCTTCATCGCGGCTGTCGTAATGCTCGAACACCGAGATGAGGCGGGTGATCGTCAGGATCGACTCGATCTTGTCGATATTGGTCAGCACCAGACGGCCGCCGGCGTTCTTGACCGCGGTCAGCGCGGAGATCAGCATCCCCAGCCCGACCGAGTTCATCCAGTCGACCTTGGCCAGGTCCACGACTACGCCCTTCTTGCCCATGTTCAGGTATTCGTGAATCTTGCCGTGGAACAGCGCGGTTTCGTCGCCGCCCATGATCTTGCCGGAGACGTCGAGTATGACGGTGTTGCCTTGCAGTGAGTCCGTAAACTTCATCCGGGATATCCTCGGTTTTATGAGTTGAGTAATTGTCCTACGCCAATTATACGTGAAACGCGTGATCGAGCGGAAATGTTCTGGCTGTCGACAAATACCAACCCGGCCGGTGCCGGGTCGCCCGAACGCGCTCAAAATACCCCTTCCCGGTCAGAAATCAAGCGGTTTTTGGCACGCCGCCGGAGCCCTAAGCGCTTGACATTCTTCGACACCGGAGTATATTGCATATGTCACACAGACGAGAAATGCGCAGAGAATTCTAACCGAGTCGGCATCGAACTAATCTTTCACGACCAACAGTAACAGGGGTCTCTTTCGATCACGCGGGCCGGTCTGTCCGCGTGAGCCGCTGGCGGCGGGACGGCCGCCCCGGCTGTCGCATGAGGAGGAAGAAATGCGTGACTGCAACCGTCTCTCACGTCTGCTGTGGCTGACCGCGGCCGCTTTCATGGTGCTGACCGCCGCAACCGGCGCCCAGACACCCTCGTTCCGGATCGATATCGAAGACGCCGTCGCCGTGTTCGGGCAGGGTGTAATCACGGTTGATGTCAATATCTCCAATGCGCTCGATTCGGTCGGCGGGTTCACATTCTGGTTCCTGCTCGATCGCCCCGATCTCGGGGAGTTTCAACTGACCCCGATGCAATTCGTTGATACGACCTACTGGCGTTGCACCACGTGGGATCAGACGACCTGTGCGGACTCATTCCAGTCGAGTGCTCTGGACTACGATTTCATTCACATCGATACGGTCTCGGCGCCGGGCGGTGGAATCGACACGGCCGGAACGATGGTAAGCCGGTGGGAGTGGATACAGGGGCGCTCCTTGACCGGAACGGGGTCCGATATCCTGGCCAGGGGAGTGGCCGACTGGCCACCGATGGGCGACGGTGCCGCGCTGATCCTCCCGGGCGACAGCGGCACGATGTTCCGGCTGATGTTCCATGTCGCCGACAGTCCGTCGCTGCCGCCGCCTATTGTCGAGCCACCCTATATCGTCGAGATCCTCCTGCAGACGGAACCTCAAGGCGGTTTTCAGCTGCTTGACCCTTCCGGAACCTCGTATGCACCATTTGTAGGGTGCGACACCGTGGTCGACTCGAGTTTCTTTGTCTGTGACAGCTGGGCCGGTGATTCCTGCCTCGCATGGAGCCAGGTGTCCGTTCCGCCCTATGACTCGGTCGCTGTCGACACCTCCATTTACCCCT
>CAYPYM010000817.1:0-1774 GCA_964414435.1 uncultured Ignavibacteriales bacterium
GCTCGACTGCCAGGTCGAAAAAGTGACCGACATCATGGAAATCGCCGGCTACGGCGTCATGATGACCCCGGCGCTGGTGGTCGATGGTGTCGTGAAGGTGGTCGGCAAAGTGCCGGCTCAGGACGAACTCAAAGCAATGTTGTCATAACAGAATAGGGGAGAGTCTCATGAAGCGCATCTTTCTTGCGGTGTTCATCGCCGCCCTTCTGACTGCGTCCTTCGCCTTTGCCGAGGATCCGCAGCCGCCGTCCGACGCTGCTCCGATGGTTACCGACAGCGTCGTCGTTCCCGACACGCTCGCGGCCGATCGCATCGTGGTCACCTATTTCCACGGCAACCGCCGCTGCGCCACCTGCATGAAACTCGAGGCGTATTCGCACGAGGCGGTCACGAGCGGCTTTGGCGATGATCTCGCCGCCGGAACGGTCGAATGGCGCGTCGTCAATTTCGACGACGAGGCCAACCAGCACTATACCAAGGACTACGGTCTTTACAGCCAGTCGCTGGTGCTGTCCCACGTGGTCGACGGCAAGGAAGTGTCGTGGAAGAACCTCGACAAGATCTGGGAGCTGGTCGGGGATAAAGACAAATTCGTGCCGTACGTGCAGTCGTCGACACGCGATTTCATGAACCCGCCGACCGAGGACTGATGGAGTCGTTTTATCTCGCTCTCGGCACGGCCGGCTGGCTGGGGATCCTGACGTCGATCTCGCCCTGCCCGATGGCCACCAATGTCGCCGCCGTGACCTTTATCGGCCGACGGATCGACCGTCCCGGCCGGGTCCTGCTCTCCGGGCTGCTCTATACCTTCGGCCGGACCGTCACCTATGTCGGTCTGGCCGCGCTGCTGGTCTCCTCGGTGCTGGCCGTGCCGGACGTCGCGATGTTTCTTCAGCGCAACCTGAACAAGCTGCTCGGCCCGATCCTGATCGTGGTCGGCCTGCTCCTGCTCGACCTGTTTCGGTTTACGCTCCCCGGTCTCGGTTTCGCCGGACGGACCCAGGAGAAATTCGGCCGGCTCGGTCTCTGGGGCGCCGGTTTGCTCGGTCTGCTCTTCGCGCTCTCGTTCTGCCCGGTGTCGGCCGCGCTCTATTTCGGCAGCCTCCTGCCGCTGGCGGTCGATCACCAGTCGCCGTTCCTCCTGCCGACCGTCTACGGGATCGGCACCGCCCTGCCGGTAGTGATATTTGCGCTCCTGGCGGCGTTCGGCGCCAGGTTTGTCGGAGGCTTGTTCAACCGTCTGAGCCGATGCGAACTCTGGGCGCGACGGATCACCGGCGTCGTCTTTATCGGGGTTGGAATCTACTATTGTCTGATCTATCTCCTGCGCTGGATCTGACGAGTATTTGTTGCGCGGCGGTAACGGACTCAATACCATAACGTCCATGAAGGGTCGTATCGGGACAGCCCCGCTCATTCTGCTCGCGGCGATATTCCTCCTGCCGCCGCCGGCGTCGACGGTTTCCGCCCGGCCGACTCCGATCGGGTCGGATCGGCCGCTCGGCTTCATCGAAATGTCGAGCCAGTCGCCCCTTCAGCAACTCCGCTTCGGGCTCGAACACCATCGTCCCTGGGTCACCCCGCCCGGCGAACTCTGCATGTACTTCGAACACACCTGGAAAAACGTCTGGCTTTACGAGCCGAAGTACTACCGTATCGACGCCGAGGTACATGAACTGACGGCCCGCGGCTGCTATGGTCTCGGCAAAGGCTGGGAAGTCTCGCTTGATGTCCCCTTGCGATACGTGTCGGGCGGCATTCTCGACGGCCTCAT
>CAYPYM010000818.1:0-1772 GCA_964414435.1 uncultured Ignavibacteriales bacterium
CGGCCATGCTGACCCAGCCTTCCTCGAGGGTGACGGCAACCCGCACGAGAGTGTCGGATGAATGCACGGCGGCGCTCTGGATGCGGACCGTGAACGGCTCGATAGCGTCGGCCGGGCCGGCGTACCAGGCCAGGCAGACGACGAGCAGGGCCAGGGTGATGACGATGCGACGGGGTGTTTTCACGGAAGTAATATGCGCGATACGAAGCGGGGTGTAAAGTCTCAACAATCGTAGAATGCCGTCGGATCACATCCGCCCCTCGACAGGCTCAGGGCGGACAAGATTCGGCGGAACTATGTAGTCCGTTCCGTCAGATCCTTTGCGCCGCAGGCGCATGATATCTGACGGTCACTTCAGCAGCAGCATCTTGCGGGTGAGCGTGCTCCCACCGACCGTCAGACGGTAAAAGTAGATGCCCGGCGCGACCCGGCTGCCGTTCGATGTCGTCCCCGGCCAACTGATCGTCTGCGCGCCGGCCGAGAGGAATTTGACCGGGACAGAGTAGACGCGCTGTCCGAGGGTGTTGAAGATGTCCAGTCGCCCTGTGGCCGGACTGGGGGAGAGGGCGTATATCTCGGTTGACCCCCCGCCGCTCGTCACGAATGGATTGGGATAGTTCTGAGAGAGGTAGACACCGGTTGCGAGATCCGCAACGCTCTGGAACTCGACCGGGAACCCGAGAGCCGTGGCGCCATCGATCTGCAGAATATCATGACCGCGCAGACCGGACAGAACAGGGGCATTGCCGATGCTGAAGCCGGGATCGTGTCCGTAGACGAGAGCCCGCGTGACATCGTTGGTCGTATCGTACGCATACATGAACTCGAATCCCGGTACATCGAGCGTCGGGTCGGCCCGACCGCTCAGAATGACCAGCAACGCTCCGAGCGGCTCGGTTTCGATAATCCGCAGATCGTCGTTGAGGCGTTCGTAGGTGGTCATGGTGGGCGGGGGAGGGTTGTACCGCTGCCCCGGATCCAGCTCACCGTTGACGACACGCGTCATGTACACCAGGTCCTCAAGCGTGAGCGGGATACTGTCGCGGTTGGCGTCGGAGGCCGCGGTCTGCGCCATCACGTGCCGGAACACGCTGTCGCCGTAGACGAAGTAGCGGGCGAGCAGCTCCCGGTCGGCCAGCTCGTAGCTTATGCCGTTCAGGTTGACGTCGCCTCGAAGGTCGAGATTGGTAAGGCGGTAAACACCAATGCCGCCGTCGTAGAAGTCGACCGCCCGGCGTCCGTTATCCTGGATGCAAGTATCCGGGCTGCCGTGAATGCCGCCTCCGTCCTGTAAGGCATCGGAGAGAGACTGCCCCGTGAATGAGTCGAACACGCCCAGCGACAGGTAGACGGAATCGATCGGAAGATACGGATTCTCATCGTAGGTGAGCATGTTGTCGTTACATTCGCACCAGTAGAAGCGGATCGGCAGCTCCGCTCCCTCGTAGGTGCGGTCGTTGGTAACGAGGAAGGTGAGGCTGAACAAGGTGACCGAAACTCCGTCGGTCCCGTAACAGGTCGGGTGCGGAGCGCCGTTGTTCATGTCCGCCACACCGACCACCCGGATGATGCCGTCGGAAACGGATTCATCGCAAAGAACGTGCTGCTTCCCGATGCGGTAGGTGAAATACTCCCAGGCGCACGAGTCGGTGAAGTAACGGGGGGTGACCTCTTGAAAAGTCAACGCCCGCGGTGGATAGGTCAGGAGAAGATCGAAGCTGGTGATGTCCCCCAGGGCGTGGTCGAGGGTGACATCGACATCGGTGTAACTC
>CAYPYM010000819.1:0-1771 GCA_964414435.1 uncultured Ignavibacteriales bacterium
ATTTGATATTGCGTCCCCCCTCGTACGTCCGTTAATTGGAACCGGGTATGGTGCCCTCTGGTTTAAAAGGTGCAATGATGAAGATTTCCGCCGCACGATACAGCCTCGCTCTTTCCTCCCTGCTGCTGGCCCTCGCGACCGCCGTGCCGGCCCAGACCCTGCGGCTGCCGGAGGAAATCGAGCCCGACGAACGGGCGGTGCTGGTCGACTACGCCGTATTCCCCGCCACCGACCCGGAACAGCTCCACCTTGAGATCTATTACCAGATATACAATTACGGCCTGACCTTCGCCCCTGACAGCGGCGTTTTCACAGCGGACTATGTCGTCAACGTGCGAGTCCTCGATGAGGACAAGGTTCCGGCCGAGTCGTTCTACGAGGAGAAGTCGACCTCGGTGCCGAACCTCACGAAGGCCAAATCGACCACCGACTATCGGGTGAACCAGCTCAGTTTCGATCTGGACCCGGGCAAGTACAAGGTCGAATTCACGCTCCAGGCGGTGGGCGCCAAGCCGGTTATCCGCCGGGATTTCGACGTCAAGCTGGAGAAATACGAGAGCAAGCTGCCCAAGCTCTCCGACCTTGAACTGGTCCAGGCGGCCGGAGCGATTCAGGAGGGACAGAATCCCGGGCCGTTTCGAAAAGGTTCACTGATGGTGGTGCCGTCGCTCAGCGGAGCATTCGGAGGCGACGAGACCGGCAAGCTGCTCTTTTACCTGGAGATTCACCGGGGGAGCGATTCCGCCGACGCCGTGACGGTCGAGACGAAGATCCGCGGTGACGACGAGGGGATGGTGTACCGCGACAGTCTCACCACCACGCTCACCGAGGCGATCACCCGCCAGATCCGGGAGATCTCGCTGGCCGATTACCGTCCCGACAAATATGAGCTGACGGTCTCGCTCCACGGCCGGCGGTACCGCGAGCTGGACAAGCGCAGCATCGATTTCCGCGTCCCCTGGACGCTGTGGGCGACGTTGAAGTGGAATTACGACGAAGCTCTCGATCAGCTCGAACTCATCGTCGACCGGAAGGAAGTCCGGCCGTTACGGAATATCGAGGATCTGGCGGACCGCCAGAAGGCGATCGAGAAATTCTGGGCCGAGCACGATCCCGACAAGACGACCAAGGTCAACGAACTGCGAGTGGTCTTTTACCGCCGCGTAGATAAGGCGAACAGGCTGTTCTCCTTTCTTCGCCAAGACGGCTGGCGAACCGACCGCGGCCGGGTGCTCATTCGATACGGCGAGCCGGACCAGATCGACGATTATCCGTTTTCGATCGACCGCTATCCATACCAGGAGTGGCATTACTACCGCAGCGGACGGTACCGCAAGTTTGTTTTTGTGGACGTTAACCAGGACGGTGATTACCGTCTCCAGTATCCATATGACGGCCTCAACCAACGGCCAGACTTCTAGCAGGTATGCAACAGACTACAGTTATGCGTGCAATTTATTTGACTATACCGATGATGCTTCTCGCGGTCGTGCTGACCGCATCGGGCGTCCGCGCCCAGGATGAGCTCACCGTGTACGGCGGTTCGGTGGTATTCGCCGACCCGGTGTACGACTCGGTGGCACTGGTCGAGTTTCCTTTCTCGCTCGCCCGTGATCAGTTCGAGTTCTTCCGCCCGACGGCCGAGGACACCAATCTCTACGCAAGGGTGTACGCCCAGCTCGACCTGATCAATACCGAAGGGGCGACGATCGACTCGGCCTCGACCTACTTCTCGGTACGGGCGGCCAATGCCGCGGCCGCGGCCGAGAAG
>CAYPYM010000820.1:0-1770 GCA_964414435.1 uncultured Ignavibacteriales bacterium
CATTGGAAGAAACGGCAGGCGGCCGAGAGGTCACCCGCCGTTTTTTTGTGCGCGGAAAGGCTCGACACGGCGTCATATTGTAGTATATTGACAATCGAAAAGGCGGAATGGCACACGAACCGCCCGCTTGAGGCGGCGGTTTTCAAAGGGAGGGTCCCATGAAAAGCACGCGTTTCCTGATACTGGTAGTCGCCGCCTGCCTGAGCGGCAGTGTCTGCGCACGGTCCGACGTCATCGTCGGTGCACCGCTGTTGAGTATGCCCGTTTCGTTGCGCAACGTCGCAATGGGAGAAGTCGGCGTGGCATTCGCGGACCGTGAGTCGTACACCGTTAATCCGGGAGCCTTAGGGGTGGTCTCCGCCCGCCCGGCTATTACGCTCGGGCCGCTCATGTGGGTGAACGATCTGTATGGCGGATCGACCGACGTGTACAACGGCGGCGGCGCAGCGCGGACTAACCTGGCCGCCACCGCGGGCGGAGAAAGGATCTCACTCGGACTCGCCGGGTATACGACGGCAATGAAGCTTACGATTCCCGCCGATCCTTACGGCACGGAGTATACCGACGACTGGGGCAACCGTGCGTATCACCTGCGCGCCGGGATAGGTATCAACGGACCGGTTCAGGTCGGTGTTGGGACCGGAGTCTCGTATCATCGTGAGAGTGCGGCCTACGACAACCATGCCGATGGCTGGGCGTTCGATTTCGGCCTGCTGGCTCGCATGCCTGTGGCCGTGAGGTCGGCGGACGACGCACCGAATGTGACCGTGACGCCGTCGATCGGGCTAACGGCAACCAATATCGGACGGGACTTTGTGCTGCCGGGCCTCCTGCCGTTTAATGACACTCTTTCCCTGCCGCGCACCTTCCGTGCCGGGTTCGGAACCGAACTGGCAATCGGTTCGCCGCGTCTGTTCGGCGGCTGGCAACTGCTGAGTGCAACCGGTGGCATCGAGTACGAAAGAACGCGATCTATGGACGGTTTCGCCAAAGTCGGCGGCGAGCTGGGGCTGGTCGAGGCCCTGTACCTTCGCGTCGGGTACTTAGATGAGGGGCACGGCGTCAACACGTGGGGATTCGCGGTCGGAAGCGCCGGAGTGACCCGCCTGCTGGTATGGATCTTCGGCAACCCGGACGGGAGTTCCGGACTGATCAACTTCTTCGCAACGAGACTCTCGATCAATTACGCCCGGTCACACCGAAAACTCGAAGGACTCGAAAGCGACGCGACGTCCCACGGCGTGACCGTGACCTACCGCTACGGCGGCCTCTAGGCGTTCGCATTGATTCGACGGCGGATGTATTCCGAACCGCAATCCGGGCGTGACAACAGCGAGCGATCGGTATATATTGGGTCTATCGCATTCGAATGAGGCCGAACGGCCGAGGGAGGAGATTCCGTGAAGCGCACGATCGTTCTTTTTGTCACACTCACAATCGCCATCGCCGCCGACACCTTCGGTCAGGCCAAGGTCGGCACTACCGGCGGCGAGTTTCTGAACCTGCCGTACTCGTTGCGTGCGCTCGCAATGGGCGAGATTGCAACCGTGTTCGCTGATCACCAGGCGTACGCCGGAAATCCCGGCAGTATCGGCCTCATCGCCGCGCGCCCGGAGATTTCGATCGGGCCCCTCATGTGGAGCGACCTGCCGGCCTCTATAGATTACCTCGGCGGTGGGGGAGTGCTGCCCGTGATCAGCGCCGACGGCGGCAAACCGGCTTCTCTCGGCGTGGCCGCCTATACGACCAGTCTCACGAGCGGTTCGGCCA
>CAYPYM010000821.1:0-336 GCA_964414435.1 uncultured Ignavibacteriales bacterium
ACGTACGAACACCGTCGGCTGACCGAATGCGACCGTACCGGCAACGTCGATCATCTCACTCATACCACGCTCTGAAACGGATGTATTACCTGCCGAAAACGACGATGATTGCTTTGATCGATCTTTTTGTGCCTGCATTTCTCGCTGAAAACCGGCCTCGTCAAGTTCAAATCCACGCTCACGTGCGAGGATTTCAGTGAGATCATAGGGAAAACCGTAAGTATCGTACAAGCGGAAAATCTCTGGACCAGGAATGGTCCCTTGCATGTTGATCTCCAATTGCCTGACTATCTTGTCGAACAGTTCCTTCTCCTCAGGTGTCATGCCTTCAGGGAC
>CAYPYM010000821.1:346-831 GCA_964414435.1 uncultured Ignavibacteriales bacterium
TCTTTGCGATCTTGTCGAACAGATCCAGCCCGGTCTCGAGCGTCCGGCCGAACGATTCCTCCTCGGCCCGGATAACATTTTCGATATGGGGCTGTTTCTCGCGGATCTCCGGGAAAGCGTCGCCCATGACCTCAACCAGCGACGGCACGAGGCGATAGATAAACGGCTCCTGCATGCCGAGCAGGCGGCCGTGGCGGGCGGCGCGGCGAAGGATCCGCCGCAGGACGTAACCCTGGCCCTCGTTCGAGATCCCGGCGCCGTCGGCGATCGCGAACGTCAGCGCCCGCAGATGATCGGCGACCACATGATGCGACGCCATGTTAGCCTTGTAGTTCGAATGAGCGATCGCGGTGATCGCTTTGATAATATGCTGAAACAGGTCGATGCCGTAATTCGAATCGCAGTGCTGAAGGATTGCCGCGATCCGCTCCAGCCCGGCGCCGGTATCTACCGACGGTTTCGGGAGGTCGCGCGTGACGCCGTCC
>CAYPYM010000821.1:841-1770 GCA_964414435.1 uncultured Ignavibacteriales bacterium
CCAGATCTCGACAAACCGGTCGGTCTCGCCGTTGACCTTGTCTTCCGGCCCGGTGCCGAATTTCTCCCCCCGGTCGAAATGGATCTCGCTGCACGGTCCGTTCGGACCGGTGTCACCCATCGACCAGTAATTGTCCTTCTTGCCGAATCGGAGAAGGCGCCCGTTCTTCAGTTCCGGCGCGATCTTCGCCCAGAGGTCGAACGCTTCGTCGTCGGTCTCGTACACGGTGGCGTAGAGGCGGTCGATCGGCAGGGCCATCTCTTTGGTCACCCACTGCCAGGCGAAGCGAATCGCTTCTTCCTTGAAATAGTCGCCGAACGAGAAATTGCCGAGCATCTCGAAGAAGGTGTGATGGCGCGAGGTGAACCCGACATTGTCGAGATCGTTGTGCTTGCCGCCGGCCCGAATGCATTTCTGAGAGCTGGTCGCCCGCGAATACGGCACCTTGCGCTGTCCGGTGAACACGTCCTTGAACTGATTCATGCCCGCGTTGGTGAACAGCAGGGTGGGATCGTCGAACGGAATAACCGGAGAAGAAGGGACAACGCGATGGTCGTGACGGGCGAAATAATCCAGAAAGGACCGGCGTATATCTGAAGTTTTAATCGTCGCCTCCGTTAATTTCCTGTTGCCGGATAGAATCAAAAGCGGCCCGGGCCTGTTCGAAACTGAACCCGCGCCGGGCCAGATAATTATACGCTTTGCGCCGGGCCGTTTCAAGTTCAAACTGGCCGTACTCCCGCCAGCGCTTGCGCAGCGCCGCCTCGGCCAGATCGCTCTGGCGATACTCCTGCAGCACGAGGTCAACCACATGCTCGGCCGTGTCCCGGTCCACCTGCCGTCGCTGCAGATGTGACAGCAGATAGGCCCGTCCGCACGGCCGCCGCCTGAGCATACTCTCGGCCACCGTCTGGGCGTACTGGGTGTCG
>CAYPYM010000822.1:0-1768 GCA_964414435.1 uncultured Ignavibacteriales bacterium
CCTGGCAACCGCCGGCCGTCGCGCGAGGAGATAGTGGAGTGCCTGCCCCTGCTGAATAGGCAGGTAGAGGCCGTGTCTCCGCGCGTGATAGTGACGCTTGGCGCGGTGGCGGGCGAGGTGATGGCCGGCAAGTACGGCTTCGGTTGGGAGGGCATGTACAAGGAGAACGGCCGGCCGAGGCAGGTCAACACCATAATGGGCCCGCTGACCATCCTGCCGGTGATACACCCTGCTGCGGTCCTGCGGAACCCGGCCCTGCGCAGCATGATGGAGTCGGCCTTCCGAAAGCTGAAAGAAATCCTTGCTACTTGACAGATATCGCGCTGACGGGGCAGGAGTCGGCCGCCTGCCTGGCGAGCTTCTCCTCTTCATCTCCCTCGGGCTGCTTCTTCACGTGGCTCTTCATCGTGTCCGTGTTGAGCTCGAATATCGCGGGCGCTATGGCGACGCACGCCCCGCACCCGATGCACTCTTCCGAAACTTCAACTTTCATAGGACTATCCCTATCAAGTCTTATAAATTGTTAACTGTCGTTTGACCATGCTCAACGACAACCAGCGGGAAACCGTGAAAAAACTGCTGGAGCCGCTGCCCGGGGAAGTGGGCCTGATGCTGTTCACCTCCGACGGGTGCGGGCACTGCGCGACCCAGCGCGAGCTGCTCGAAGAAGTCGCTTCGCTCGGCCGCCTGTCGCTGGAGGTCCTGGACGCCGGCTCCGCGGAGGCGAAGGAGCACGGCGTGGCAGGCACGCCGGCCATCATATTCAGGGACAGGCCCGGGATACAGTTCATGGGCCTGACCAACGGCCACGAGTTCCGCTCCCTGCTTGACACAATCTTGCTCGTCGGCAGCGGCGAGTCTGGCCTGAAGCCGGGCGTGAAGGAAAGGCTGGCCGGCCTGGACAAGCAGGTTGAGCTCCTGGTGTTCGCGACTCCACACTGCCCTTACTGCCCGATGGCTTCCATGATGGCCAACCGGATGGCCATGGAGAACGAAAAGGTCAGGGTCACCACGGTCGAGGCACAGGAATTTCCGGAGCTCTCGCGGAAGCATTCGGTCATGTCGGTGCCCAAGGTCGTGGTGAACGGCGCGGACGGATTCGTCGGGGCGCTGCCCGAAGAGGCGTTCGTGGAAAAGGTCCTGTCCGCACTATAGTTCTTCTATGCCGTCGCTGCCTACGCGCTCGACGTCATCTTCCGACAGGTAGTCGCCTATCTGGACTTCAAGTATCTCCAGCGGCACCTTGCCCGGGTTGGACACGAGGTGCGGCGAGCCGCGCGGGACGTATGTCGACTCGCCCGAGCCCATGACAAAGTCCCGTCCGTCGAGCCGGACCCGCGCCGTGCCCATGGCCACCACCCAGTGCTCGCTGCGGTTGTAGTGCCTGTGCATGCTCATCCGCTTGCCCGGATACAGCACGACCTTCTTGACCCTGTAGTGCCCGCTGCCCTCGACGAACGTGAAGAATCCCCAGGGGCGGTAGACCGTGGTGTGGTGCTTGGCGCGGTGGTCCCCGTCCTCCTTCAGGAAATTGAAGAGTTCTTTCACCTTCTGGCAGCTGTTGCGTGAGCCTATAAGCAGGGCGTCGCGGGTGTCCACGACCACCAGGTCTTCGACGTCGACCAGCCCGACTAGCTTCCCCTCCTCACTCATAACCAGGCTGTCGCGGGCGTCCATGTCAAGGACTTCCGTGTTGGTGACTATGTTCCTGCCGCCGTTCTTCAGGACGTCGAAGAAGCTGGAGAAGCTGCCCATGTCGTTCCAGTAG
>CAYPYM010000823.1:0-954 GCA_964414435.1 uncultured Ignavibacteriales bacterium
CAATCAGAGCAGCCGCCTTCATTTGAAGGCAATCGCCGAGAATCTCGGCAACACGCTCGACCTGTTCCTGACCGAACGACGGATCAATCTCGACAACGTCATTGACGATCCCCGCTTCACCGCGCCGCCGACCCCGGCTCAGATGGCCGGTTATCTGGAGAAGCTGCAGCGGGCGAGCGAGGCATTTGTCGATCTCGGGTATTTTGATTCGGCAGGCGTGCAGAGTGCTTACGAGGGACCGTTCCCCTCGCTGGAAAGTCGCAACTACGCCTCCGAGCCGTGGTACCGCCAGCTTCAGGGGCGCGAGCAGGGATTCATCATCACCGACATCTACCTTGGCTTTCGTCGGGAACCGCACTTCACGATCGCTGTGAGCCGTACCATCGACGGGCAACCGGTGGTGCTGCGGGCAACGCTCGATCCGAGCAAGATCTACGCCTACGTAACGTCGCTGGAAGAAGAGACCGACGTGTTTATCTCGATCGTCAATCAGGCCGGCTTCTACCAGGTCGTGACGCCGCATCTCGGCACGCCGCTCGAAAGCTCGGAGATTGTCCCGGTGCGAGAACCAAGGCTCGGAGTGAGTGAGGCGGACGTTAAGGGGGGGAACCTGACCTATGCGTATTGCTGGTTGAAAACCGCCGACTGGGCCCTGATCGCGCAGCCGTCGGACGAGTCCCACTCGGTGTCGCATCGGTTCTGGTACACGTTTTTCGGCCTCTCGGGTGTAGTGGCGCTGCTCATTCTCGTTATCATCTTCAACCGCGCGAGCAAGTTGGTGGATATGCAGCGCGAGACCGATCGAGCGAGGGCGCAGTTGGCCCACGCGGCCAAGCTGGCCTCGGTCGGTGAGCTGGCGGCCGGGATCGCCCACGAGATCAACAACCCGCTGGCGGTGATAAACGAAGAGGCCGGCCTCATGAAGGATCTCATGAGCCCTGAGTTCGGCGAACC